>PKWT01000487.1:7385-14467 GCA_003132125.1 Micrococcales bacterium
TTGAACGGCTCCCCGGGAAGGAATCGAACCTTCGTCGCTATTCCTGATTCAAAGTCAGGCGGGCCCTGCCAGCAGACCAACCGGGGAACGCCCGCTTGCGCGGGGCTCCGGCAAGGGTAGTGGACCGTGACAGCCGACACGGAATCGCCGGAGGGCCGAACTCTCAGGGGGTTGCCGCCAAGCGGCGGCGCACATCGAGAACATCCTGGGTCTGCCAGTCGGTGTGGTCGTTTCGCCACCCTTCGAGATCCCTGAACTGTGGCGCCTGGTTGGCCATGGCATGACCGATGACGTTGCTCGAGCTGATGCCGTATCTGCGCTGCAGCGAACGGACCAGGGCCAGCAGCGCGCCGATCTGAGCCGGTCGTTTGAGGATCTGTTGATCGGCCCACGTCGAACTGTGTCCGTACGTTCGCTGGACCATCTCGATGCCGATCGCCCGGTCGTTAAGGCCAATGACGTGGCGGCACCTGATGTTCGTCGGCACGATCTGCCACACGTCCCCGTTCTGGGCCACGATGTAGTGAGCGCAGGTGCCCGGCAGCTCCCCGAGGTTCGGCGAGTCGTTCGCGAACGTGTTGCGAGCCGACGACGCGGTATCGGTCTCGGTGAAGTGCAGGACGATCATCGAGGGGCTGAGCCGCCAGGAGCTGACGCCGTAGTGTCGCAAGGAGTACTGCGCCATCTCGTCCTTGCGGTGCTGGGGGAAGGCGATGTACTTCGGCACCAGATGCAGCGACGGTGTGCTCGTGACGCTCGGCGCGGCGACGATCGCAGGTATGGCGGCAGGTGCAGGCGCCATGGGCGCGCGCCGCACGGCCGAAGTCGTCATCGGGGTTGATGGCTTCGACGGCGCAACACGGGTCGGGGTGGACGATGAGAGACTTGGGGTCGTCGACGTGATGGAGTCCGAGGGCTCCGGCAACGTCGGCGCTGACGCCGGTACAGGCGCGGACACGGCGGTACCCACGCTCGCCGAACCGCTTCCGCCAGCACAGCCGGCAACGATGATCGAAAGAACCGCCGCGCCCGCAAGGGAGCGAGCGGCATACCAACGGGCATGTCTCACAACGACACACGCTAGCGAATGAACCACCGCAGAGAGGTCGATGTTCGACATGATGGCATCGTGACCCAAGCACGCGAGACCACCGCTGCGACATCGGCCCGTTCCCGGATGACCGGAAAGCAGCGGCGCGAGCAGCTGCTCGAGGTCGGCCGGAAGCTGTTTGCCGACAAGGGCTTCGAGGCCACAACGGTCGAAGAGATCGCAGCCCAGGCGGGGGTCTCGAAGCCGGTTGTCTACGAACACTTCGGGGGCAAAGAGGGGCTGTACGCCGTCGTCGTCGACCGTGAGATCCGCTCCCTGCTCGACGGCATGACCGGGGCACTCAGCACCGACGGGCACGCCCGGGTGCTCCTCGAGCAGGCGGCCCTGGCGCTGCTGGACTATGTCGAGAACTCCACGGACGGCTTCCGGATCCTGGTGCGCGACTCGCCCGCCGGTCAGGCGACGGGGTCCTTCGCCAGTCTGCTCAGCGACGTCGCCTCCCAGGTCGAGCACATCCTCGCGGCCGAGTTCAAGCACCAGAAGCTAGATCCCAAGACCGCGCCGATCTACGCGCAGATGCTGGTCGGCATGGTGGCGTTGACCGGTCAGTGGTGGATGGACTCGCGCAAGTTCAAGAAGGCCGACGTCGCGGCGCACCTGGTCAACCTGGCTTGGAACGGACTGTCCGGGATCAAGCCCAAGCCGACCTTGCGGACCGTGACGAAGTCACCGAGCTAGTTCAGCTGCAACGGCGCCGCTAGCTCGGTGCACCGCTGAGCAACCGGCGCACTTCGTCGATACCCACCTGTTCGAAGTGCTCGTAGTGCTGTCCCACGCTGCCGAAGTACCGCGGCTTCTCGACGCAGATGACATCGTCGAAGCAGGACAACAGGCTGTCGCAGGTGTCGGGAGGCGCAGTCGCGGTCGCAAGGATGACCGGCCCTGCCCCTCGACGGTGCAGCACACCCGCGGCAGCTCGAGCGGTCGCTCCCGTCGCCACACCGTCATCGACCACGACGACCATCCGGCCGATCACGTCGAGAGGACCGCCTGCCGGTCGCAGCTCGGCCACCACCTGCTCGACCTCACGCGAAGCCTTGTGAATCAAGGAGTCCAGCTCGTCCGGGCTCACCCCGCTGGATGCGACGACGCCGTCATTGAGCACCACTGCGCCATTCTCACCGACCGCGCCCATCGCCAGCTCGGGCTGCCAGGGGACACCGATCTTGCGCACGACGAGCACATCCAGGGGCGCGCCCAGGGCCTTCGCCACCAGGGCTGCCACGGGGACGCCCCCACGCGGGAGCCCCATCACGACGGTTCGCGCCTCGTCCATCGGGTATGAGGAAGAACCAAGCCGGTCGACGACCAGCTCAGCCAGCTGACGCCCCGCATCGGTCCGGTCCCGGAACACCCTTCTAGTCTGCTCCAGAGCGGGCGGTCCGGTACAGAATTTCGCGCTTGACGCACTCAAACATCTTGATATCAAGATTCTCGATGTAAACTTTCGATCATGTCCGCCACCCCTGCCGACGACGTCGACCGCATCGTCGAGGCCTGGCATCGCGAGCTGCCTGACCGCGACTTTGCGCCGCTGCACGTCCTGTCGCGCGTCTCACGACTCGCCCGCCACCTCGACCGCGCGCGCGGTTCGGCCTTCGCCGAGCACGGCCTCGAGCGCTGGGAGTTCGATGTCCTGTCCGCGCTGCGACGAGCCGGCGCGCCATACGAGCTCTCGCCCGGGCAGCTGGTCGCGCAGACGCTGGTGACCAGCGGGACCATGACCAACCGCGTCGACCGGCTCACCGCGCGAGGACTGGTCGGTCGCGGCCCCGATCCGAGCGACCGACGCGGCGTGAAGGTGACGCTGACCGAGGCCGGCCGCACCGTTGTTGACGGCGCCATGACCGATCTGCTCGACCGCGAACGCACCCTGCTCCGCCAGCTTGAACCTGCGGAGCAGGACCAGCTCGCNNCGACCCAGAACGCCAGGTCAGCCGATGATCTCGGCGACCGCAAGCCACTCCAGCTCGAGGGCCTCTCGTTCGTCAACGATGGACCGAAGCTTGTCGTTCAGCCTCAGAACAACCGTATGGTCGGCAGCCTTGGCCGCCATCTCGAGGTGGATCTTGTCCTCCTGCGCCGACAGCTTCGTCAGCAGCCGATCGAGCCGGTTGAGGTCCTTCTTCGCCTCGCGCAGCTCTGCAGCCGACGGCCCGGTGGACGCTGCCGGCGAAGACGCCGCACGGGAGCCCCCTGATCCCGCTGACCCCGCTGAAGCGCTTGATGTCGCCGAGGACGCGCGGGCGGCCCGCCGCAGGTCGAGGTACTGCTCGACCCCGCCCGGCAGGTCCCGAACCCCGCCGTCGCCCAGCATCGCGACCTGGCGGTCACACATGCGCTCGAGCAGATAGCGGTCGTGGGAGACGACCAGCAGGGTCCCCGCCCAGCCGTCGAGCACGTCCTCCATGGAGGTCAGCGTCTCGATGTCGAGGTCGTTGGTCGGTTCGTCCAGGATCAGCACGTTGGGCTCGGCCATGAGCAGGCGCAGGAACTGCAGACGCCGACGCTCACCTCCGGACAGGTCGGAGACGCGAGTCTGTTGACGGCCACCGCTGAATCCCAGTCTCTTGGCCAGCTGGCTGGCGCTGACGTCCTTGTCCCCCAGCCGGGTGAACTGTTTGACGTCCTCGATGGCCTCGATGACGCGCGAGTCGGCAAACTTCTCGAGCTCGCGGACCTCCTGCGTCAGGTAGGCCATCGATACCGTCTTGCCAACCTTTCGCTTGCCGGCCGACAGCGGCAGGTCTCCGTAGATCGCCCGCATCAGCGTGGACTTGCCGGAGCCGTTGACACCGACGATGCCGATGCGGTCGCCCGGCGCGAGTCGCCAGGTCACCCGGTCGAGCAGGCGCCGGTCACCGAAGGACACGGTGGCGTCGACCAGGTCGACGACGTCCTTGCCCAGCCTGGTCGTGGCAAAGCGCACCAGCGACACCTCGTCTCGCGGAGCCGGCTCGTCCCCGATCAGCTCGTAGGCCGCGTCGATCCGGAACTTCGGCTTGGTCGAACGAGCCTGGGCACCGCGGCGCAGCCACGCCAGCTCCTTGCGCAGCAGATTGCTGCGACGCTCCTCCGTCACCTCTGCCACGCGGTCGCGCTCCGCCTTGGCAAGCACGTATGCCGCGTAGCCGCCCTCGTAGGAGCTCACCCCGCCGTCGACGACCTCCCAGGTGGTCGTGGCTACCTCGTCCAGGAACCAGCGGTCGTGGGTGACCGCCACCACTGCAGTGCCTGGACGGGTACGCCGGGTGGCCAGGTGTTCGGCCAGCCACGCCACACCTTCGACATCGAGGTGGTTGGTCGGCTCGTCCAGGAGCAGCAGGTCCGGGTCGGCCGCAAGCAGACCGGCAAGCGCGAGTCGGCGACGCTCACCACCGGACAGCGGGCCCACGATCGCCTCGAGCCCACCGACGTCCGGGGCGTCGATGCCGCCGAGCAGCCCATCGAGGATGTCGCGGATGCGTGGGTCGCCCGCCCAGACGTGCTCGGGCAGGTCCCCCAGCACCGCCTTGCGGATCGTCGCCTCGGGGTCAAGGGTGTCGACCTGGGTGAGCATGCCGATTGTCAGCGTCCCGACCATGGTGACGCGCCCCTCGTCCACCGGCTGAAGACCGGCAAGCACCCGCAACAAAGTGGTCTTGCCGCCGCCGTTGCGTCCCACGACGCCTACGCGGGTATCGCTGCTGACGCCGAGGGATATGCCGTCGAGGATGCGGGTCGTGCCGAGCGCCAACGAGGCGCGCTCGACCGAGACGAGATTGGCCATCGTGTTCAGCTACTCCTGCGTCCTGTGGGTCCGGTGACGACATGAGCGCCAGCCACGGGGCCAACGGCCCGCTTCACGACGGATACGGTACCCGAAGCGGTCAGAGCAACGGCCAGGTCCAGACCACGTTCGGTGTCGGCGACCAGGAAGGCAACCGTTGGCCCGGATCCCGACACGATGCCACCCAGTGCGCCGTACTCGATGCCTGTCCTGAGCACCTCGTCGAGCCGTGGCTGCAGCGAGATCGCCGCCGGCTGCAGGTCGTTGCTCAACGCCCGGCCCAGGGCGGCTGCGTCGCCCGAGCGGAGCGCGGTCATCATCGATGCGGACGGCACGGGCTCGCGCACCCGCGACGTCGCCCGCAAGCGGTCGCACTCGGCATAGACCGCGGGCGTCGAGAGACCGACGTCCCCAAGGGCGAACACCCAGTGATAGTGGCCTCGCCCCAGCACGGGCGCCAAGCGGTCCCCGCGACCCGACCCCATCGCCGTACCTCCGGTGAGGGCGAACGGAACGTCACTGCCAATCTCGGCACCCAGCTCTTCCAACCCTGTTTTTGAGGACCCCAGGCCCCAGAGTGCATCGCAGGCCACGAGGGCACCTGCGGCATCCGCCGACCCGCCCGCCATCCCCCCTGCGACGGGGATGTCCTTGTCGATGGTGATGTGGACGGGGACGTCGATACCGGTCTCGCCGGCCAGCAGGCGCGCTGCCCGCATGGCCAGGTTGCTGTCGTCCGTCGGGACCTGGTCGGCGTAAGGGCCGGTGACCGTGACGCCCCAGTCATCGGCGGACTCGACGCTGACGTCGTCATAGAGGCCAACCGCCTGGAACACCGTGGCCAGGTGATGGAACCCGTCAGGACGGCGCGGACCAACCATCAGCTCGAGGTTGACCTTGGCCGGGACCCGGGCCGTGACGCCGATCGCCGTCCTCGCCGCGGAGCTCATGCTCCCACCAGGGCCGATCGGGCCGCCGCGATCGCCGCGAAGGCATGGATGTCGAGCTGCTCGCCGCGCGTCCGTGGATCCACGCCGGCCGCGCGCAGTGCCGCCTCAGCATTGGCCGCCGATCCTGCCCACCCGGCCAGAGCCGCACGCAAGGTCTTGCGCCGCTGGGCGAAGGCCGCATCGACGCACGCAAACACCTCTTTCCGCGAGGCGGGTGTCTGCGGCGGCTCGCGCCGGTTGAGTGCGACCAGACCGGAGTCCACGTTGGGTGAGGGCCAGAACACCGTGCGGCTCACCGTCCCCGCGAGCTTGACGTCGGCATACCAAGCGGCCTTGAGACTGGGTATGCCGTAGGTCTTGTTGCCCGGTGGGGCCACGAGGCGTTCGGCAACCTCGAGCTGCACCATCACCAAGAGGCGGCGCAGCGTCGGGAACGCCTCGAGGAAGCTCAGCACCACGGGCACGGAGATGTTGTAGGGCAGGTTCGCGACCAGCGCAGTGGGCTGGGGGTCAGGCAGGGTGTGCACGGTCATGGCGTCTTGGGCAACGACGTCCAGCCGGTCGCTGTATGCCGGTGCGAGCGCAGCCACGGTGCCCGGCAACGCCGCCGCGAGAGTGGTGTCGATCTCGACCGCCACGACCCGGGCGACCTGCGGCAGCAGCGCGAGGGTGAGCGAGCCCAGGCCTGGTCCGATCTCCACCACGACGTCGTCAGGGCGCACATCGGCCAGGCGCACGATCCGGCGGACGGTGTTGGCGTCGATCACGAAGTTCTGGCCCCAGTGCTTGGTCGGGCGCACTCCCAGGCGGCCCGCCAGCTCACGGATCTGACCGGCCCCGAGCAGCCCTGCTGGGGCGTCCTCACTCATGTCTGCAGCCTAGGGGGAACCCGGCCATCGTCAGACCCCGTTGCCAACAGGACCCCCACAACCGGACACCCCGGAAGTCCCCGATCGGGCCGCATGAGGCGAGAAACGGGACTTCCGGGGTGTCCGGTCGAGACGGAGAGGTCAGGCGGCCGATGCACAGCCCCAGGCAGACAGTCCGCTGCTGGCGTACAACCTGTTGGCCACGGCGATCTGCTCGAGGCGGGTGGCCAGGTCGGCCCGCGCGGCATACTGCCCGCCGCCGTTGGACAACCAGGTGCTGCTGGAGAACTGGAGGCCACCGTAGTAGCCGTTGCCGGTGTTGATCGACCAGTTGCCGCCGGACTCACACTGGGCGATCCGGTCCCACATCGCCGCGTTGGCCG
>PKWT01000487.1:14503-14789 GCA_003132125.1 Micrococcales bacterium
GTGATGCTCTTCTGCGTCACGCGGGCGACGGCGACCTTGAAGGCGCTCTTGGTGATCGGGGTCGTCAGTGCCGGAGTGACGCGGTCGTTGGCGCCCAGGGTCACCTTGAGCTCGGCGAGCAGCTCGGCGACGGTGGCGCTGGTGGTCCTTGCAGTCAGCGTCCTGCCATCGACCGCGACCGTGACGTCCTTCGGCGTCGTGACCGACATGCTCAGCCCGGCGCGGCCCAGCGGCTGCGAACGCGATACGGAGAGCTTGGCGGAGTCTGCGCGGATGCCGAGGTCGG
>PKWT01000179.1 GCA_003132125.1 Micrococcales bacterium
TGGCGCAACTACTACCGCCGCAACGCAGGCCGCCCCTGACGCGTCCAGCGCTTGTCGGTGTCCGCCGACGGCATAGAAAGACCAGAGGGCCAGAGGCTTCCAAGCCTCTGGCCCTCTGGCTTCCACTGCGTTGTGGGTCTGGCTCTACCCGACCGCGCGAGCGTCAGACGTCATCGTGGCCACAACCGCAGCCGAGACCGCTCCGGTACCACCGAAGACATCACCACCAGCGAGGATCGTGGCGTGGCCCGTGCTTCCTGGCAGCGATTACCCACTGACCGGACTCGTGCGCGAGCGTCATGGCAAACCCAGGGCCGCAGCGAAGGTAGCGTCGGCCAGGCGAAGAAAAGTCTTGACTTCATGTCGCTTGACTTCATGTCGCTTGAAGTCTAAGAATAAATCTATTGACCCCTTGTACCCAGACAAGCACCCACACAACTTATGGAGGACAGCATGACCACACTGGCGGTACGGCATTCGGTGTCTGACTTCGACACCTGGAAGTCAACATTCGACGGGCACGTGAGCGTGCGCAGCGGTCACGGCGCCACAAGTCACCGCGTGCTGCGTGACGGCAACAACGTGCTGGGGCTCATCGAGTTCCCTGACGCGGCTTCCGCGCAGTCATTCTTGGCCGATCCTTCGCTGGCCGAGGTGATGCGCAACGCCGGCGTTCAGGGCGCCCCGGACGTCAGCCTGCTCACCGAGGTCGAACAGGTGCGGTACTGAACACACCGCGCACGTCGTCGAAGGACTCCGTTCACCGGAGCCCTTCCGCGCGTGTCGTCGAACCCAGCGCGTTCCAACGCGAGTTCCCCGGTGGCAGCGAATCAGCCAACGCAAGCGTGATGGCGCTGGTCCGGACATACGAAGCGTCCATGGCGATGATCAGCAAAGCCCTGCGCCACCATGGGCTGTCGGCGGCGGGACGCCAGGCACTGGCCGTGCTCGAAGGCGCTGGCCGGCCGCTGTCACCCACGACGATCTCCGAGCGTCTCCTCGTCACTACCGCCTCGGTGACCTCCCTGTTGGACACCCTCGAACGTCGGGGTCTGGTCGCCCGGCTACGGGACCCCGACGACCGACGCAAACTGCTGGTCAGCCTTACCGAAAAGGGACACCAGATCGTCGACCAGTTCCTGCCCGAGGTGGTAGCCCTACAGACCGCAGTGATGGCAGGGCTCAGCGAGGCGGAGCGACAACGGCTCCTGCGATCGCTGGCTGCCCTCAGTGAAGCGGTCGCCGCCGTCGACGCAGACTCCGTCGTCGCCGCCGCANNCCACAGCGCGACTGACCCTACGGACGCTTTCGGTGACGTTCCAGGCGGCAGCCATGGGCTGAACTTCGTCGCATATCAGGATCCTTTGCGGACACCCGTTGACCGGGGTGGGCCGATTCCCCAGTCTGGCCGGCGGCCCAGCAGGCCCTGCCACGCGCGAGACCCTCCCCTGTTGCCGATGTGCATAACGATGCATGGACGGAGCCCCGCCTAACTACCGTATCTATCGCGTTGGGCGCGCTCCTGCCGATGCGCGGACACCCTCTCAGGCGAGGACGATGGTGCCGTGGCACGGCCGACAGACAATGGAGATCGAGAATGACAGCAACCCTGAAGATGACGCATAAAGCAATCGGAGTCGAGGTCCGACGTGGCACGTACGACATCGTGGTTGACGGTCAGCGTGCCGGATCGCTCGAGATGAACGACACGATCGAGATACCAGTCGAACCTGGACGTCACACCCTGCAAATTCGCAGTGGCAGAAACTCCAGCCGAACTCAGACCTTCGAGGCCGCCGAGAGCCAGACCGTCGCCTTCCGATGCACCGGAAAGAGCTTTCTGCCGATCTTTCTCGCGTCCTTCGTCGTCCCAAGCCTGGCGCTCCAGCTCCGCCGTGAAGCCGATGATCGGTCTCTGTGACGCCATCGTCGCAGGCCGAGATCAGCCCGGAAACAAACGCCGTGCTGATGCAACTAAGCCTGAGTATCAGCCGACAAGACGACTGTCGCCTTGGGCATACCGTCGTCCGGTCATGCTGACAGTGCGCGTTCGCGTCGCAGTTGGGGATCCCCTCTGCGATTCGAAAACGCTATATATGACAGGTCGTTCCGGGATGCGGCTGGGCACTGTTGAACGCCAGGCGGTTGGCGAACCCGGGGATCCAGCCAGTCGTCGACTGGCCATACTCAACGCATGGCCATCCGCTATCCCGCCCCTCTGCTTCCCGGTGACCGCATAGGCGTCACCTCACCCTCGAGTGGAGTGGCGCCAAGGCACCAGCCCCGCCTGAACTTCTTGCGGCAGAAAGGCTTCGAGGTGGTCCTTGGCGATTGCATGGATGGTGCGCGCTACGCGAGCGCACCGGCAAAGGAACGCGCGACCGAGCTCACGGCGATGCTGACAGACCCCACTATCCGCGCGGTGATCCCGCCCTGGGGTGGCGAGCTGGCCATAGATCTGCTTCCACACCTGGACTGGTCGAGAATCGGAAGTGCCGACCCCACCTGGTTCGTGGGGTTCTCTGATATCTCCACTCTCATCATGCCGATGACCCTGCGCACGGGAATCGCCACGATCCACGGAAACAACCTCATGGACACCCCCTATGCCCTGCCCGCATCGCTCCTGTCGTGGCTGGACATCGCGGCGCGCACGTCAGGATCCTCGTTCCAGCAGGGTCCTGCGCGCCGGTACCGGTCGTCAGGCTTTGACGACTGGGAACAGGACCCGACCGTGGTCACATACAGCCTCGACACGCCAGGTACTTGGACCCGACTCGATGGCGCCGGAGACGTCGCCGTCTCGGGTCGCCTCATCGGCGGATGCATTGAGACGCTTTCTTCGCTGAGCGGCACGCCGTATGCCGACTTGGGTCAGTTCGCTGGAGAGCACGCTCCCGAGGGACTGTTGGTCTACGTCGAAGCCGCTGAGGCGTCGTCATACGACATCGGGCGACGACTACACGGGATGAAGTTCGCGGGATGGTTCAACAACGCCAACGCCATCCTGATCGGACGCACGGGCGCCCCTGGTCACCCCGACCTGTCCCAACACGAGGCGGTCTTAGACGCGTTGGGCGACTTGGGTATCCCGATCATCGCCGATGTCGAGTGTGGTCACGTCCCGCCATACCTGCCCATCGTCAACGGAGCCTCAGGCTCGCTGATCTGGTCCGCACAGTCGATGTCCCTTACGCAGACGATGGACTGAAGCACTCGGAGAACACTGGGCGGAGCATCCGCGCAGCGGTGTAACCGTGCCTGCGATGCGCACCATCAGGGAAGGTTCTTGTTCTCAGGACACAACGTCCTCTGTGACACTTTGTCGTGTGTTTACTGACGATTTGAAGCAAGACCACTCGCGAGCCAACCTCCGGCAGGGCGCATCCAAGGTTCCCGAGGTGACCGTCGCCTTCTGGATCATCAAGGCACTGACCACCGGAATGGGTGAGTCAAGCTCGGATTACCTCGTGCACCGGCTGCCTCCGGTCGTCGCGGTTGCTCTCGGCGCCATCGCCCTAGCGGTCGCCCTTGTGCTGCAGTTTGCGGCGCGCCGCTATGTGCCCTGGACCTATTGGCTGGCGGTGGCCATGGTCGGTGTGTTCGGCACGATGGCCGCAGACGTCCTGCACGTCGGGCTCGGCGTCCCCTATCTCGTCTCGACCGCATTCTTCGCGGTTTCGTTGGCCGCTGTCTTCGGGGTCTGGTACGGATCCGAGAAGACCCTCTCGATCCACAGCATCCACACCCGTCGCCGCGAGGCCTTCTATTGGGCCGCCGTAATGACCACGTTCGCGCTCGGCACTGCAGCGGGCGACATGACCGCCATCACCTTGCACCTGGGCTATCTGTCCTCGGGTGTGCTGTTCGCCGTGGTCATCGCAATCCCGGCCGTCGCCCATTGGCGGTTCGGAATGAACCCGATCCTGGCCTTCTGGTTCGCCTACGTCGCGACACGGCCGCTCGGCGCATCGTTTGCCGACTGGATGGGCGTATCGCACGTTCGAGGCGGCCTCGACCTGGGCGCGGGCCCAGTCAGCCTGGCCCTGGCAATCCTCATCATGGGCTTCGTCACCTATCTGAGCATCACCCCCACCGACAGGGACGCCAAGCCAGAGCGGCAGTAGGCGGCGCCATCACGGCGTTCACCGCCAGCCCTTCCCGCGCGACCGTGTAGACCGCCCGGCAGGCGAGACCAGCGACGTCGTCGTCGGACTGAAATCACGCAGTCGACCACACAATCCTCGAGCGTCGATGCAGCTCTGGAAGTCTGCTCATCCACCGGACGCTCACCCGAGCTGAGGACCCCCGGCCGTGAAGGTGTACCGACTTTGGCTGACTCTGCTTCGTCGTGACGTCCCGACGACGTGGACCCGCGGTTCCCTGGTCAGGGTCGAGGGTCAAGGAAGCCAGCCCTGGCACCTGCCTATGGCGTGATGGCTCCGGTCCCGGGGGTGCGGTTGATCGGGCCGAGGTGGACGACGTACCACTGGCCACGCCAGGAGATCAGCGAGAAGATCCCGAAAGAGCCCTCCTTCCCTGCGACCGTCCGATAGCGCACCCGCGTCCTGTAAACCCGCCAGTAGGACCCCTTGTTGTACTCCTGCCCGGGTGTGACCCATGTGGCGGAACCATCCGGCACGTCGACCCCGAGCAGCGTGGCGCCGGACCCGACCCTCAGGTGGAGCGCGCGAATGTCGAGCTTATACAAGGCGATCAGCCTGTCGCGGTAGTCAGCGGCAGGGTTGCTGATCGCCTTGACCTGGAGGTATGCACCGAGCGGGAAGAAGCTGCTGCGAGCCGCGGTGTCACCCGCGACGATGGCGGCCCACACCTCACGCATGCGCATCGCGAACTGCGGATCCGACCCGCTGGGGCGGGCGGTGGTCTGCGGAAGGGACCCCGGGTCGGGGGTTCGGGTCACGGACGGGCTCGGGGCCGGGGCCGACCTCGCTTGAGACAGGGCCGACCGAGACGTCGCCGCCGTCGGGGTTGCGAGGTTGGACGACGCGGAGGTGCTGCCGGTCGGGTGAGCGCACGCGGCGAGCAGTCCGGCGGACGCGACGACCCGGGCAACGATGGTGATACGCGGCATACGTCCATCCTCGCGCGCGCCCCACGAAAACGCGCGGTATCCCTCATGATGCCGACCAGGAAGACCTCTTTGTCGCACTCCGGCACGAATGAACCTCAGATCAGAACGGTGCTGCAACGACCGTCTGAACTCGCCGATCGGTGACCGCTCACCTATCCCTTGCGTACGCCGACGCTCGGTGCCGGCGCACCTGTCGTTGTGGCCTGACACCCGCAACCCCGACCACCTTGATCTCGAACTCAACGGCCCAGTAGCCCACGCCGTGCTCCACCCAGTCCCGCACGAACCCGCGCACGGTCTGCTCGCGCTCCTCCGGGCTGGCGGCACGGCCAATGGATGTATGACACGCCTCCGCGGCCCGATGCCCTCGCTGACGCAGCCAGCTCTGTACTTACGCGCTTTCGCGACCGTCTGACGGCCTCAGATCGGCGGGCGTTACATGCCTGAATGTCCTGCGAACCAGTAATCTACTTTAAATGGGGATTGGGACTTGGATGTCGAGTCTTCAAGCCTCTGACGTGCTGGTTTGCTCCCCCGACTGGACTCGAACCAGTAACCTGCCGATTAACAGTCGGCTGCTCTGCCAATTGAGCTACAGGGGAATGCTGCGGGTGAGACTGTAGCAAAGGGTTCGGCCAGTCCTGAAACTGGCTCCCCAACCGGAAATCCGATCAAGCAGGCAGTCCGACCTGGTCCCTCAGATGTGCCAACGCGGCCTGCACGTGCGCCTGGACCTCAGGGTCGTCGGCACGCGCGTATCGTCCCAGGATCGTCTGGGGGATGAGCTCGCGCGTGGCAAAATCCTGCCGTATGGCGACGCGGCCCGTCCGCCGATCACCGAGGTTGAGGCGCGTCGAGAGAACCACGCTTGCCTGGACCCGCTCCCGCACCGTCTCGGGCAGCAGGGTCTGCTGATCACGGAAGGACCATTGACCGGCGCGTCGTCCGTCGGCCCACGTCACGGTCAGTGTCGCCGTCACGGGTTCCCACGCACCGGCGTCAACGGAGAGCCACCGACGACGCAGGATGCGCTCGACGCTCGATGTGAAGACGGCCAGAGCGTAGGTCGTGGCGACGACATACCCGCCGGTGTTGTCATCGACCGCGAACGCCAGGACCCGCTCCCCCTTGGCCAGCTCAAGTGCTTTCTCGATGGCTGGAGGCAGGTCGGGACGTGGGGTCCGACGGGTGAGCAGTCCCATCAGTCCTGCCGGGACTGAAGGTTGGCGAGCTCGCGTTGGAGCTCCTGCAGGTGGACGCCGAGCTCACGGCTGGCGTCGGTGTCATCTGGCGGCACCCGACGCATCGCGCTGATGGCATCGCCGATCTGGCGGATCAGCGGGACCTCCTGCATGCGGATGAGAAGTCCGTCGACATAACGAGGCTCGGGCAGTCCCGTGGTCTTGTCGAAGCGGGCAGGCACCGACGCCACGGCGAGCTCGCTGACCAAGGGGCGAACCGTCAGAGCTGCGGCCTCGCTGACCCGATCCGCCCAATGGCCTGGCTGGTTGGCCGCCTGGATGCCACCCGCCGCCCGGATCGCGTCATGGACTGCACGATGGGCCGGGGCGCTGAAGGACTCGCGAGCGATGGCATCAAAGTTTGCCGGGTCGATCAGGCTTGGGAACTGAAGGGCCGTCTGGAGCAGCTGCCGTTCAGCCGAGACCACCGGGTCGCGCAGGTCGGGGCGGGGCATCTCGAAGGCGTGCTCATCGCCATGCTCTCCCCCGTCGTCGGGTCCGGGCTCGTGCTCCTGTTCGTGGCTCTGCCCGCTGCCATGTTCCGTATCGACCGCGTGCGCCCGTGAGTCGGTTACGGACGCGGGTGCAGCGGCCGCGGTCGCGGAGGCGGAGGCGGGGGGAGCGGTGGCCGCGCGCGCCGCCATACGAGTGGCTCGACCGACCTCGCTGGCGACCTGCTCGACCTCGACGCCCAACCATCCGGCCACGGTGCGGGTGTACTCCGGCCGCAGGGAACGATCGCGGATGCCGGCCACGATGGGGGCCACAGCCTCCAGGGCCCGGACCCGGCCCTCGGCGTTGGCCAGGTCGAAGCGGGCGATGGTGGTGCGCACCGCGAACTCGAACATGGGCACGGCATCCTCGATCAGAGCGCGTATGGCGGCGTCTCCCCCGGCCTGACGCAGCTCGCAGGGATCCTTGCCCGATGCCTCGACGGCCACGAAGGACTGTGAGGCCCAGCGCTGGTCCTCGCCGAACGCGCGCATGGCGGCCTTCTGCCCGGCGGCGTCACCGTCGAACGTGAAGACCACCTTGGCCGGCGCCAGGTCGTTCTCGTCGCGCATGATGCGGCGCAGGACCTTGATGTGCTCGAGGCCGAACGCGGTGCCGCACGTGGCCACAGCGGTCTCGATGCCAGCGAGGTGGCAGGCCATGACGTCCGTATAGCCCTCGACCACGACCGCCTGCCGATCCTTGGCGATCGCCTTCTTGGCCATGTCCAGGCCATAGAGCACGAAGGACTTCTTGTAGATCGTGGTCTCGCTGGTGTTGAGGTACTTGGCCTCGATCCGGTCGTCGTCGAAGAGGCGCCGCGCGCCGAAACCGACCACGTCGCCGGTGATGTCACGGATGGGCCACATCAGCCGACCACGGAAGCGGTCATAGAGGCCACGACCTCGACCGGCCAGTCCGGCCGCAACGATCTCGTCGTCGCTGAAACCCTTGTCCCGCAAGTGTTTTGTGAGCTCCTCGCCACCGCGAGGTGAGAATCCGACGCCGAACTTGTCGGCCGCCATCCGGTCGAAGCCGCGTTCGCGTAGGAAGTCCCGACCGGGGCGCGCCTCGGGCAGGTTGAGCAGGGCGGCGCTGTAGAACTCCGCCGCCACGCGGTGGGCCTCGACCAGTCGCGATCGCTTGCCCAGACCCTCACCACTGCGGGGTCCGCCACCCTCTTCGTATCGCAGCTCCATGCCCAGCTTGCCGGCCAGGCGCTCGACCGCCTCGGCAAAGGTCAGGTGCTCGACCCGCTGCACGAAGGAGATGACGTCGCCACCCTCGCCACAGCCGAA
>PKWT01000481.1 GCA_003132125.1 Micrococcales bacterium
GGAACCCGCCACGGATGCGTCACCAGACCTCTCGCGGCTGATGCCCCGGACGAGCACCTGCGATGCGCACCATCAGGGAAGGTTCTTGTCTGCAGGGAATGGTCGTCTCACCGATCCCCCGGTGCTTCCCCTCCGATGATCATGACCCTCTGGTCAGCGCATGACAGGGTAGGACTCATGCAGCTGCGTAGACCCGCCAACCACGTCAGCTCCCGTGCCATCGTGTTCTGGACGGTGCGAGCGCTGCCCGGGTGGCTCATCGTTCTTGGAGCACAGCTCCTCTGGTTCCTGGCGTCGCGGGATTCTCAGAGACTTCGGGTCGTTGCGCTTGCGGTCACCGTGCTGTTCGCGTCAGCGCACCTCGTCGTGATGCCGCGCTGGCGCTACCGCGTTCACCGCTGGGAGGTCACCGACACCGCGGTCTACACCCAGTCCGGCTGGCTCAGCCAGGAGCGACGGATCGCCCCCATCTCGCGGGTCCAGACGGTCGACACAGATCGCGGCCCGCTGGAGCAGCTGTTCAGGCTCGCCAACGTCACCGTCACGACAGCGTCCGCGGCCGGGCCGTTGCGCATCCACGGGCTGGACCGCGCCATCGCCGACGAACTGGTCGCCCAGCTCACCGAGGTCACGAGTCGCAGCGAGGGCGACGCGACGTGACCGTGAGCGACTACCAAGACAGCGGCCAGGCGGACGAGAGCTGGCGCCGCCTGAGCCCCCGCATGCTTTTGGTCCACCCGGTCAGGGAGCTGACCCGGTACATCCCCGCCCTCGTGGGCCTGGTGGTGGCGGGTCGTTCCGTCGGTGGTGGGGAGATGTGGTGGTTGGGCCCGCTGGGTGTCGTCATGGTCATTGCCCTGAGCGTGCTGCGTTGGGCGACCACGCGATACCGCATCACTCCCGAGCAGGTGCAGCTGCGCACCGGCCTGTTTCAACGCAAAACCGTTGCCGCTCCGGCAGATCGGGTTCGCTCCGTTGACGTGACCGCGTCGCCATTACACCGACTCCTGGGACTTGCGAAGGTCGACATCGGCACCGGCAGTCAACGGAGCGCGAGCAGGAGTGGAAGCGGGCTGACCCTTGACTCGCTTCCCACAGCTGAGGCGGCGGCCCTGCGCGCCGAGCTGCTGCATCGCGCCTTGTCGCCCTCGGTCGACGAGCGTGCAGGGTCGTCCCCGAACCAGCCGGGAGGATTGCCCTTCGACGTCGTGCCCTTCGGAGACGTCCCGGTGGCGTCGGACCCTGACATCGAGCTGGTGCGGTTGGACCCGAGCTGGGTGCGCTTCGCGCCGTTCACCATGTCCGGGGTCCTGGCTGCCGCGGCAATCCTTGGCCTCGGATGGAACTTGCTCGACCAGATGAACGTCACGCCCAGCGATGTGGGACCGGTCAGGGGCTTCGTCGACCACATGGAGCAGACCGCGATCTGGCTGGGCATCCTGCAGGTGGTGGTCGCCCTCGCCACCACGGTCACTGCCCTGTCGATCGGCGGATACGTCCTGTCCTACTGGGGTTTTCGCCTCACCCGTCATGCGCAGGGCAGTCTCCACATCACCCGGGGGTTGTTGACCACAAGGGCAACCAGCATCGAGGAGCGACGGCTGTTGGGAGTCGAGCTCGGCGAGCCGCTGCTCCTGAGGGCCGTTCACGCGGCACGGCTGAGCGGCATCACGACCGGGCTGGAGTCCAGGGGCCGTGCCGGCGGGGGCAGCTCTCTGTTGTTGCCGCCGGCCCCGCTCGCCGTCGCGCGGGCACTTGCGACCCAGATCCTGCGGGACCCAGCTCCGGTGGAGGCCTTGCTCACCGCGCATGGCCCGGCCGCTCGTCGGCGGCGTTTCTTGCGCGTGCTGCAGCCGGTGTTCGTCCTGATGGTCGGCGCCGGCGTGGCCATCTGGTCGGGCGGTTCCCTGTGGCTTGGACTTGGGGTTGCGCTGACCATCCCGTTCGCGGTCCTGCTCGCAGCGGATCGCTACCGATCTCTGGGGCACGCATTGTCCGGCGGGGCGCTGGTCACACAACAGGGTTCGCTCGGTCGGCGTCGTGATGTGCTCGCCTGTGACGGCATCATCGGCTGGAACCTTCGGCAGACGTACTTCCAGCGCCGCGCTGGACTGGCGACGCTGACCGCGACCACGGCAGCAGGCAGACAGCGGTACGCCGTCACAGACCTACCGCTTTCCATGGCGGTCGCACTCGGAAACCGAGCGTTACCAGGGTTGTTGGGCGACTTCCTCGAGCCTGAGGTTCCCGAGGCCACGGGGGCTGTTCGCCGATAGCTCCCGGATGAGCAGCTAGATCCAGCTGGGAAACCACATCCGCAGCTGCCACTGTGACTGCGGAATGACCTGTGCCGTATAGATCGGATAGAAGAACGCGAAGCAGGCGACGGTGGCGATGACGAAGATCCCGGCCACCAGCAGCCCGATCTTGCGACGACGGAGCGAGGCTTTGGGTCCGCCGATTCCGAGCCCGAGGACGTAGGTCACCGCCAGCGCGACGAACGGCACGAACGCGACCTCGTAGAAGCTGAAGATGGTGCGGTGCTGGTAGTTGAACCACGGCAGGTATCCGCCCGCGAATCCGGCCAGGATCGCGCCGGCTCGCCAGTCGCGGCGCAGCGCCCACGTGAACAGCAGGACGAAGATGGCGATCGTCGCACCCCACCACAGGGTCGGGGTGCCGATCGAGGTGATCGCCTTGCTGCACAGGTCGACCACGCAGCCCTCGTGGCCCTTCTTGGGGCTCTCGTAGAAGAAGGAGGTCGGCCTGCCCTGGATCAGCCACGACCAGGGGTTGGTCTTGTACGGATGGTCCGAGGTCACGTTGATGTTGAAGGAGTACATCTCCTGGTGGTACTGCCAGAGCGATCGCACAGAGTCCGGCACCCACGCNNCAGACCGGCATACAGCCCGTCCAGCACGACGGCCCCCCACCACCAACGGCGCACGCCCGCCGCCCGCCGCGCTCCCATGTCCCAGAAGACGGTCATCAGACCGAAGGCGACCACGAAGAACAGGCCCGACCACTTGGTGCCCGTTGCCAGCCCGAGGCAGATGCCGGCGACCCAGCGCCAGGGACGCCAGCCGAGCCACGGACCGAAGATCATGGCCGTATTCCGCGAGCTCGCGTCGCCATCGCCGCCGTGAACGTCTCGTAGCGAACCCACCTTGCGCGCCAGTACCTCGCGCGAGTGGTCACGGTCGATGAGCAGGGCGCAGAAAGCAGCGAACGCCCAGAACATCAGGATCAGGTCCAGCAGACCGGTGCGCGAGTGGACGAAGTGCTGGCCGTCGAAGGCCAGCAGGATGGCGGCGATCGTGCCGAGCAGTGTCGACCCGAACATCCGTCGGGCGGCGCGACCGATCATCAGGATCGAGATCGTGCCGAGCAGGGCGACCGAGAACCGCCATCCGAACGAACTGGTCGCGCCGAAGATGTGCTCGCCGAGCCCGATGATCCACTTGCCGACGGGAGGGTGGACGACGAGGTCGGGTTCGGTGCCGAAGACGTTCGGGGTGCCGTTGGTGAACATCGCGTCCGGGCTCTTGATGCTCGTCGGCACCCGTCGCTCGTAGCCATATTGGAGGAGCGAGTAGCCCTGCTTCACGTAGTACGTCTCGTCGAAGACGAGCTGGTGAGGTCGACCGAGCTGGTAGAACCGCAGGAATCCACCGACCGCCGCGACGATCAGTGGCGCCACCCAGCCCCACAGGACGTCGGTGGGGCGGAAGCCGAGCAGCCGGGCGCGCAGCTGCTCCGTCGACGTCATGGCCGACATCGTATGCAGCGCAGCCGTGGATCATCACATCCCCTGTCGTGCGAACCGTGCCCCTGAGAGGATCGTGGGCGTGACCAACTCCGGCGCCGGCGTCCTCGTCCTTGCAGCCACCCCGATCGGCGATCCGCGCGACGCCGCACCGCGCCTCGCACTTGAGATCGCGACGGCCGATGTGGTCGCGGCCGAGGACACCAGGCGCTTCAAGCGCCTGTGTGGCGCGCTCGAGGTGAGGCCGTCGGGGTCGGTCGTCAGCTACCACGAGCACAACGAGGCGACCCGCACCGCGGACCTCCTGGCCCGGTTGGTGAGTGGCGCACGCGTGGTGGTGGTGACGGACGCCGGTATGCCGTCCGTGTCCGACCCCGGCTATCGCTTGGTCGCCGCCGCTGTTGAGGCCGGCGTGAAGGTCACTTGTGTGCCCGGTCCGAGCGCAGTCCTGATGGCGCTGGCAGTGTCCGGACTGCCGGTGGACCGCTTCTGTTTTGAGGGTTTTCCGTCGCGCAAGGCGGGGGAGCGACTGCGTTCGCTGCAGGCGCTGGCGCAGGAGAGACGGACGATGATCTTCTTCGAGGCGCCGCACCGGCTTGATGCCACGCTGGCGGCGATGGCTCACGTGTTCGGCGCGGATCGCCCGGCAGCGGTGTGCCGGGAGCTGACCAAGACCTATGAAGAGGTCAAGCGCGGCGGCCTGGCCGACCTGGCCGTGTGGGCGTCCGACGGCGTCAAGGGCGAGATAACCATCGTGGTTGGCGGTGCGCCGGCTGTGGTGACCGATCCCGAGGCGGCCGTGGCCGGCATACAGGCACGGGTGGCTGCGGGGGAGCGGCTCAAGGATGTCAGCGCAGAGGTGGCCGCTGCGACCGGACTGAGCCGGAAGGACCTGTACAACGCGGCGTTGGCCGCTCGGCGTTCGCCCGACCCGACATGACCCCAGACCCGACGACCCCAGACCCGGCGTGACCCGAGGTGCCGGACGGCCTTCAGGGTTGGGTCGAGACCCTCGTGGCAACCGCTGCTGCTGCGGCGCGGAGAGCCGGGTCCGTGTTTGACGATCGGCCGTCGATGAACCCCGCCTCAGCCACGGTGACGACCGTGCCCATCTGCAGGGAGGCGTATCCGGAGATCGGCATCTTGGCGGGCGCTCCCGGGTAGGTCATGCCATCGCGCAGCAGGTCGTTGAGATTGCCGGTTCCGTTGCCATCCAGGACCCGTTTGACCGAGGCTGCTGCCTCGGCGGTCGCCATCTGTATCCGTGACACGACGAAGAGCACCGGTCGGCCTCCAACCTCACCGGTCGCGAGCAATCTCGTTGCTTTCACGCAGTTCTCAGCCTTGAACGAGACCTGTGTCTTGCCGCGCGAATGGCCTGCGCAGTCCGTGATCGAGTTCGTGACCTTTACGACATAGCCGGCTGGTGCCACTGCCTGGACGGCGGAGGCCGGGGGTGTCGCAGCCGAGCCGGACGGATGTGACAGTGCCACACCGCCACCGATCAGGAGAACGACAAGGACGCCGGCGATGGCCAGAGTCTCTCGCGACGGCGGCCACGCCATCAACCGCGACGGCAACCACGTCGTCAGGCGGGACGGCGCCCGCATCGCGGGGTGTGACGTCACGTCGTCCGGTGGTGAGATCGGGGGGGCGTCAGGTGCTGCGACAGGGGTGACGGTCGGTGCTGCGACAGGGGTGACGGTGGGTGCTGCGACAGGGGTGACGGTCGGTAGTGGAATTTTCCGGGTGGGCGTCGGAGGCGCCTGTGCCATCGTGACGTCCGGACGGGGAACGTACGAAGGACGTGGTTTGCCCTTGGCCTCCGTGGTTCGGCGTACCAGCTCGGCAATGTGGGCCGCGGACTCGTCGGCCTCCGACATCGGCGCGACCTGGGCCGGCGCCTCGCGTGCGGGGTCGACAGCGGAGTCGCTGGGCTGGTTTTGATCTCGCTCGAATCGGGACATTACTGTCCAGCATGACTGCAATGACGGCTTTGCTCCAACTCGTCGACCTCACCGAGACCCGGGCATTTCCTGTGGGAGTCGGCGGCTGACGAGCAATAGGCCGTCTAGGGTTTGACGAATGCTGCCCCCATCAGAGGACTCCTGGCCCCAGGGCTTTCGCATCCACACGGGTCACGCCGGCTTGCAGGACGACGACCGTGACGACGTGGCGATCCTGGTCTCGACCGTGCCGGCGATCAGCGCGGCGGTGTTCACCCGGTCCCGGTTCGCCGGTGCCAGCGTCGAGCTCAGTCGCGAGGCCGCTCGATCAAGGAGTGCCCGCGGGGTGGTGGTCCTGGCTCGCAACGCCAACGTTGCGACCGGGGCCGCCGGGTTCGCGGATGCTGTGGAGGTCCGTGACCGGGTGGCCTCGATCATCGGCATACCGGTGGAGGAGCTGTTGATCGCCTCCACTGGAGTGATCGGCCGCCGTTACCCGATGGCCGCCGTGCGTAAGCATCTGGACAGCCTGCAGTGGCCCTTTGACGAGTCGGATTTCGCGGCGGCTGGCCGCGCGATCATGACCACTGACACGCGCCTCAAGCTGCACACCGCCCGCGTCGGCGAGGCCCGGATCGTGGGTATCGCCAAAGGCGTCGGCATGATCGAGCCGGACATGGCCACCATGCTGGCGTTCGTGTGCACCGATGCTGCGATGGATCCGGAGCAGCTGGACCTGACGTTCCGCGCCGTGGTCGACCGGACGTTCAACTCGGTGAGCATCGACTCGGACACCTCGACCAGTGACACCGCAGCGATCTTCGCCAACGGGATGGCCGGCGCAGTCGATCCGGTGGCTTTCGAAGAGGCGCTGTCCCAGGTATGTCTTGCGTTGGTCCGGGACATCGCGTCCGATGGCGAGGGTGCCGGGCGGTTGATCGTCGTCGACGTGCACGGTGCCCGGGACGGCGCACAGGCCAAACGGGTGGGCAAGTCGATCGTCAACTCGCCGCTGGTCAAGACGATGGTGCACGGTAGTGACCCGAATTGGGGGCGGGTCACGATGGCCATCGGCAAGTGCCAGGACGACCTTGACATCGACCCCGAGCGGGTGCGCGTCGCCTTTGGCGGGATCGAGGTCTACCCCGACGAGCCGGACAGCGCCGCGCTGGCCGCGGTGGAGTCCCACCTGCGCCTGGACGAGGTCCGGATCGGCGTCGACCTTGGTATCTCGGACGGCACCTGGACCGTGTACGGGTGTGACCTCACCGAGGACTATGTGCGCCTGAACTCCAGCTACACGACCTGACTGCTGCCCCAGCAGTCAGAGGTGCACGCCGGCTTCAGCAGCGAGCTTGAGGTTGGCGAGGGTCGTTTCCATGCCGCGACGGTTGGTCCTGGCGCGAGGGCCGAACGCCTTGTCGGCCGGTCCGGCGTACCAACCCGGTCGCCGGTCGGTCCACTCCTCGACGACCGTGCAGGACGAGGGATCGGCGTCATCGGGAACGATGAAGTACTCCCAGCGGGCGATCTTCAGCGGCCCGAAGCGGATCTCGAAAGCAAGGTGGCGACCGCGCTCGGCGGTGACGACCTCGCCCTGGGTCACCCACTGGACCGACCCCGCCCTGTTGTAGCCCAGGAACTGGGCACCCTTCGCGGCATGGGTGGCGCCACCCCGCCACGCGACCCGCTCGCACTCGGGCGACCACTCGCCCATACGGGGTAGGTCAGCGACAAGGTCATAGACACTGTCCGCGGTCGCGGCAACAGCAAGGGACTCGCGGACATGGGCCATGTCCGAATCCTTGCATGGGAAAAACGACTCGCGGTCGACCCTTAGGATTCAGGCCATGAGCAAGGTCCTGTCTGCTGTCGCCTGGCCGTACGCAAACGGTCCGCGTCATATCGGCCACGTGGCCGGATTTGGCGTGCCGTCCGACGTCTTCAGCCGCTACATGCGGATGGCCGGCCACGACGTCTTGATGGTAAGCGGCACCGACGAGCACGGCACCCCGATCCTGGTGGCGGCCGACCAGCAGGGGGTGACTCCCAAGGAGCTGGCGGACAAGAACAACCGCATCATCGTGGAGGACCTCGCCGGCCTGGGGCTGTCCTACGACCTGTTCACCCGTACGACGACCCCGAACCACTACGCGGTGGCGCAAGAGATGTTCACGACGGTCCACGCCAACGGCTACATGGTCGAGCAGACCACCAGTGGTGCGATCAGCCCGTCGACCGGCCGCACGCTGCCGGACCGCTACATCGAGGGAACGTGCCCGATCTGCGGCTACGCCGAGGCCCGTGGCGACCAGTGCGACAACTGCGGCAACCAGCTCGACGCGACCGAGCTGTTGAACCCACACAGCAAGATCAACGGCGAGACCCCGGAGTTCGTCGAGACCCAGCACTTCTTCCTCGACCTGCCGGCGTTGGCGGAGGCGCTCGGTGAGTGGCTCGACGAGCGCGAGGCGTCGGGCACCTGGCGCCCCAACGTCATCAAGTTCAGCCAGAACATCCTCAAGGACATCCGGCCGCGGGCCATGACGCGCGACATCGACTGGGGCATCCCGATCCCGCTGGACGGCTGGCGTGATCAGCCCAAGCGGCTCTATGTCTGGTTCGACGCCGTCATCGGCTATCTGTCGGCATCGATCGAGTGGGCCCGCCGGACGGGCAACCCCGAGGCATGGCGCGACTGGTGGAACGACCCGGAGACCCTGTCCTACTACTTCATGGGCAAGGACAACATCACCTTCCACTCCCAGATCTGGCCAGCCGAGCTGCTGGCCTATGACGGCCTGGGCGACAAGGGCGGCAAGCCCGGACCGTATGGTGTCCTGCAGCTCCCGACCGAGGTGGTGAGCTCCGAGTTCCTCACCATGGAGGGCAAGCAGTTCTCGTCCAGTCGTGGCGTCGTGATCTACGTCCGCGACGTCCTCGAGCGCTATCAGCCCGACGCCCTGCGCTACTTCATCTCGGCGGCCGGTCCGGAGAACCAGGACAGCGACTTCACCTGGGCCGAGTTCGTCAAGCGCACCAACGGTGAGCTGGTCGCGGGCTGGGGCAACCTGGTGAACCGCACGGCCACGATGATCCACCGCAGCTTTGGCCAGATCCCCGTGGCAGCCGAGCTGAACGCCGACGACAAGGTCCTCCTGGCGACCGTCAACGAGGGTTTCGCGACCGTTGGCGCCCTGATCGAGCGGCACCGGCAGAAGCAGGCGATCGGCGAGATCATGCGGGTCGTGGCCGAGGTCAACAAGTACGTCACCGACCAGGCGCCGTTCAAGCTCAAGGCCGACGATGAGCGTGAGCGGCTCGGAACGATCCTGCATGTTCTTGCCCAGGCGGTCAGCGACTGCACGACGATGCTCAGTCCCTTCCTGCCGCACAGCTGCAACCAGGTCCATCTGGCGATGGGCGGCCAGGGTGAGATCGCGCCGATGCCCCGGATCGACGAGGTCGACGATCTGGACGGTGGCGACGGCTACCCGATCATCACCGGGGACTACACGGCGACACCGCGATGGGAGTCGCGTCCCGTCACGGCGGGCACGCCGATCCCCAAGCCGTTCCCGATCTTCACCAAGCTGGACCCGTCGGTCGTCGATGAGGAGCTCGAGCGGCTCGAGCGGCTCGAGCCGGAGACCGACGACGACGAGTCCACGTGAGCAACTCTGGCCGTTCCGAACCGCCACCGGCCCCGGACGCCCTGCCCATCCCTGTCGTCGACAACCACACCCACCTCGATATCGCCCGAGACGGCAGCGACCTTCCCGACATCCAGTCCGTCATTGACGACGCGACGGCCGTCGGCGTGCCCCGCATGATCCAGATCGGCTGCGACGTCCCAAGCGCGCGGTTCACCGTCGAGGTCATCGAGCGGTATGCCGCGCTGCTGGGTGGCATCGCGCTCCACCCGAACGAGGCACCCAAGCTGCACGCCATCGGCGAGCTCGACTCGGCCAAGGCCGAGATCGAGCGGCTCGCCTCCCACCCCAGGGTCCGGGTCATTGGCGAGACGGGGTTGGACTACTTCCGCACGGCTCCTGAAGGCATTCAGGCACAGCAGGAGTCCTTCCGCTGGCATATCGACCTGGCCAAGCGCACGGGCAAGGTCCTGCAGGTCCACGACCGCGATGCCCACGAGGACGTCCTGCGCATCCTGGCGGAGGAGGGGGCGCCCGAGAACACGGTTCTGCACTGCTTCTCCGGAGATATCGCGATGGCTCGTGAGTGCGTCGAGCTGGGCTACTTCCTGTCCTTCTCGGGGACTGTCACGTTCAAGAACGCCAGGGGGTTGCGCAATGCGCTCTCGGTCACGCCGATGGACAACCTGCTGGTCGAGACCGACGCGCCGTTCCTCACCCCCGCGCCGCATCGTGGGGCGATCAATGCGCCCTACCTCGTGCC
>PKWT01000144.1 GCA_003132125.1 Micrococcales bacterium
GTTCGGCCCCCACGGCCACCGCGACCATCCACGCGCCCCCACCCACCCCGAGCGCGCTCCACATCGCGATCGGGAACCGGATCCGAACGAACGCGACGTACAACAGCGACGTGACGACGACCAGCGTCGCGGAGGAGAGGGCGTAGTCGTCGCTGGAAAGCCGCAGCGTGCCAACTGCGGCGCGGGCCATCCCGAAGGCGACCGCTGCGTCCAGGGTCCACAGCCAATGCCGTTGCGTCCGGACAGTGAACGCCGCGCCGCCGGCGGCTGCAACCAGGAGAACACCGGCGAGGATCTCGTATGGCGCCGTGGCCAGGTCCGCGAGACCGGGCAGTCCTGCTCGGCGCGCCGCGGTGACGTCGAGGACGAGCATCCCACAGGCGATGGCGGCCATGACCTCGGCGGTCGCCTGAAGCCCGCGTCGTAGGGCGAGCTGCGCGGAGAGCCCGAAGCCCGACGTGATCACGATCAGGATCACGGCCCTGACGACCAAGGCCAGTTGCAGCCACGCGACCGCGATGAAGACCGCGCCGGCCGCCAGCACGCACATTGCGCCAAGGACCAGCAGGATGACGCCGACCGACCGGCCCGCGAACCAGGATCGGGTCGGTGGCACGTCGGGAAGGACAGTCGGGAGCCGCCCCGCGGGCGGGCCGATTGAGGCGTCAGGTTGGTGACCGACAGTGGCACGGAGTTGTGGCACGGCGGCTACATGCACGTCTGACCGCATACGCGTCACCAAAGAGTCGGCCCGCCGCAGCGTCGACACCAGCTCCGTGACGGTCGACCCCGTGAGATCGACCCAACAGATCGGACAACGCACCGGTTTCGGGGGCAGCTGTGCCGAGCAGCTCGGGCATCTCGACGGGTCGAAGAACGGTGTCACGGTCACATAATGGCGGCCTGGCGAGCACTCGCGAAGGCTATTTGCCCGAGTCAGTCTGGCCAGGCACCCTGGCCTGATGCAGCCGCAGCAGACGCAACGTGGACTACACAGGTAACGACACTGCAACACATGGTTCTCGGACCTGCCAAACGACACTACTCTTAGGCTACCCTGCACCTGCCCGCGGGATTCGCGGCCGCCCGGGCTCTCCGGTCGAAGACCAATCAGGAGGAACCTTGCATCAGCGTTCCGTGTTACGGGTCGGAGCGCCGCTGATCATTGCGGCACTGGCCCTGTCGGCATGCGGCTCCCGAAGCGACACCGGCAGCGGCAGCGGCGCATCAAGCGGCAACAAGATCGCCATCATCGGCGTCATGGCGCCGTTGTCCGGCGACCTGTCCGCCCTCGGTCTTGGCATCCAGCACTCGGTCGAGCTCGCGGTGAAGGAGGCGAACGCCAGCAACGCCATCCCCGGCTGGACGCTCCAGGTCGAGCCAAAGGACGACGAGGGCAAGCCCGACGTGGGCAAGAACGCCGCCACCGCGTTCGCCGCTGAACCCAATGTCGCCGGGGTCGTGGGCAACCTGAACTCCAACGTCGCCCAGAGTACCCAGCCGGTGCTCGCCACCGCCAAGATCGTCCAGGTATCCCCCGCCAACACGAACCCCACCCTGACCAAGGGCGCGGACTTCAAAACGGCGCCGAAGCGGACCTATGACACGTACTTCCGCACCTGCACGACGGACGCCATCCAGGGTCCGTTCGCCGCGCAGTACATGTTCAAGGCCGGCATCACCAAGGTCGCAACGATTCACGACAAGAAGGCTTATGGCCAGGGTCTTGTCGAGGCGTTCACCGGTGAGTTCACCAAGCTCGGCGGCACCATCGTTGATGCCGAGACGATCAACCCGGACGACTCGAACTACCAGTCCGTCATCACCAAGATCAAGCCCATGAGCCCCCAGGGCGTCTACTACGGCGGCGAGTACCCGCAGGCGGGTCCGCTGTCACAGCAGATGAAGGCTGCCGGCCTCAACGTTCCGCTCATGGGTGGCGACGGCATCTACGACCCGAAGTTCATCGTGCTCGGTGGTGCGACCTCAGCCGGTGACCTTGCCACGTCGGTCGGCGCTCCGACCGACCAGCTCGCCGCCGGCAAGAAGTTCCTTGCCGACTATGCAGCGGCCGGCTACAAGGATCCTGCGGCTGCCTACGGCGCGTACTCGTTCGACGCTGCAAACTCCATCATCAACGCCCTCAAGGTGTCCCTCAAGGGCGCCAAGGACGTCGCCTCAGTGCGTCAGGCCACCATCGACGCACTCGGCAAGGTCTCCTTCGAGGGCGTGACCGGCCATGTCGCGTTCGACCAGTACGGCGACAGCACCAGCCGGGTGCTGACCGTCTACAAGGTCGTCTCCGGCGCGTGGGCTCCGGTGAGCACCGAAGCATTCAAGTAGGGCGACCCTCGAGGCCGCAGGAGTGGGCGGTGCCCGCTCCTGCGGCTTTGTTGAATCTTTGAACACCGGGAGGTTGACGACGTGGACACTTTTGTCCAACAGCTTGTGAACGGGCTGACCCTTGGATCGCTGTACGCGTTGATCGCCGTCGGATACACGGTTGTCTACGGCATCCTGCAGCTGATCAACTTCGCCCACGGCGAGATCTTCATGATCGGCGCCTTCGGCGCCCTGACCACGTCGCTGGTGCTCTTCCGGGGGCAAACCGGCCTCTGGGTACTGCCCTTCATGATCATCGGCGCCATCATCGCCTCGGTCGGCACGGCGGTCCTGATGGAACGATTTGCCTATCGGCCGCTACGCAACGCGCCACGGTTGGCGCCACTGATCACCGCCATCGGCATCTCGGTCTTCCTCCAGGAGCTCGTCCGCCTGAACTACAACCACCTACCGTTCACGAGCTGGAACCCGTTCAACCTGCCCGATGCGAAGTCGCGCATCCCCTTCCCACAGATCGACGTGGTGACCGGGCCGGCGTTCCAGATCGGCGGCGTCACCATCCAGCGTTCGGCGATCTTCACCGTCGGCGCTCTGCTGATGTGCGCCGCACTGCTGTGGTACTTCATCAACCGGACCAAGACGGGCCGGGGCATGCAGGCTGTCTCCCAGGACGCGGACACGGCTCGCCTGATGGGCATCAACGTCGACCGCATCATCGTGGTTGCCTTCGCCCTCGGCGCGGTCCTCGCCGGGATTGCCGGTGTCGCCCAGGGTCTGCAGAACAACAACATCGACTTCCGGATGGGCTTCCTCGCGGGGCTCAAGGCCTTCACCGCGGCGGTCCTTGGTGGCATCGGGAACATCCAGGGGGCTGTGGTCGGAGGCCTGGTCCTGGGCATCGTTGAAGGCATGGCGACGCAGTACATCCCCGGCCAGTTCGGCGGCAGTCCCTGGAAGGACGTCTGGGCGTTCGTCCTCCTCATCCTTGTCCTGGTGTTTCGCCCACAGGGCCTGCTCGGTGCGAAGGCGGTGGACCGCGCATGATCCGAATCCCCAACATCCCCGAGTCCGTGGTGGTCAAACATGGTCCCAAGGCCTGGCCGCTGGGACTGGCCGGCGCAGGCCTGCTCATCTTCGGGTCCCTGCTCTCCTGGAGCTTCGACCCCCAGGTCCTGGGCGACCTCTCCATCAGCTTCAACCCGGGCGCCCTGCAGATCATGGCCATCGCGCAGGGCCTGCTCGCCATCATCCTGTTGCTGGCGGACAAGGGTCCGCTGACCTCCTTGGGCCAATGGGCTGACACGGCACTGGCTCTGCGGGCCCTGGCCACCTGGGCCCTGCTGTTCATGGCCATCGTTCTCGTCGCGATCACGGTTGAGGCCGGCGGCCTGGTCAACATCGAGCCGGGTGGCTGGATCGCGTTCTTGGGCGCGGTACTGCTCTTTGCCGCCTCACGACTGGTCCTGCCCAGGGAAACCCGCGACCTGGGCCATGCACGGCTTCCCGGCTGGGCCGAGATCCTGGTCATCGTCGCCCTCATGGCGGCAATCCTGTTCGGGACGGCCTACGCCCTGGGTCTGTCCGACGCATGGGAGTTCGTGCTGTTCCTCATGCTCGTGACCGGCGTGGTGATCACCGGGATCCGTGCGGGGTTTCTGACCTGGCTGGGACACGTCACGACCAGGCACAAGCACGTGTTGATGCTGGCTGCGTTCGCGGTGGCGTTCTTGTTCCCGTTCACCCAGAACGGCTCCGACGCGAACATGTCGATCGCATCCCAGGTCCTCATCTTCGCGGCGGCAGCCATGGGTCTGAACATCGTTGTCGGACTGGCCGGCCTGCTCGACCTCGGGTACATCGCGTTCCTTGGCGCGGGAGCCTACGTCGGGGCCACGATGTCGACCTCGGCGTTCGCCACCATCGGGTGGAAACCACCGTTCATCGTGGTCATGCTCGTCGGCGGCTGCGTCTCGGCCACGCTCGGCCTCATCATCGGCGCGCCCACCTTGCGCGTCTCCGGCGACTACCTGGCCATCGTCACGCTCGGTTTCGGCGAGATCTTCCGTCTGTCGATGTTCAACCTGGACGGCAACAACGGACCAAACCTGACCCACGGCCCCAACGGTGTCCCGGCCATCCCTGACCTGACCTTCGGCAGCTTCAACTTCGGCGACACCCACACACTCCTGGGGATCCCGCTGGCCCGCTTCTCCAACTACTACTTCCTGCTCCTGGTGCTGATCGCGTTCATCATCCTGGTCTTCGCGCGCCTCAACAACAGCCGGATCGGCCGCGGCTGGGTGGCCATCCGCGAAGACGAGAAGGCCGCCGAGGCCATGGGCGTCAACGTCTTCGGGCTCAAGATCCTCGCCTTCGTCGTCGGTGCCTTCCTCGCCGGACTGGCCGGTACCATCAAGGCCCACCAAGACGTCTCGGTCACACCCGACCAGTACATCTTCCTGGAGTCCGCGTTCCTGCTCGCGGCGATCGTCCTGGGCGGCATGGGCACGGTCGCCGGGGTCCTGATCGGCGCGGTGATCCTCAAGCTCCTCCCCGAGAAGCTGCGATTCTTCGCGGACTACCGCCTGTTGCTCTTCGGTCTGCTCCTCGTCCTGATGATGCGCTTCCGGCCCGAAGGACTCGTCGCAAGTAGACGAAGACAGCTGGAGTTCCATGAAGCGGACGAGGAGCTTGCCGTCCGGGTCGAGGGCGACATCGCCGAGGTGGTGATATGACCGTGACCGCAGAAGCCGTGGCTGCCAAGGCGCCGGCCGGTGTGCCGTTGCTGCAGGCAGAGGGCGTCGTCATGCGATTCGGCGGTCTGACCGCCGTGAACAACGTGACCATGAGCGTCAGCGAGGGCGAGATCGTCGGTCTTATCGGCCCCAACGGCGCCGGCAAGACGACCTTCTTCAACTGCCTGACCGGGATGTACAAGCCGACTGAGGGAAGCGTCCGGCTGTCCGGGGTCGAGCTGCCGCCCAAACCGCGCGCGGTCGTCAAGGCCGGTATGGCGCGGACGTTCCAGAACATCCGGTTGTTCGCCAACATGACGGCTCTGGAGAACGTCATGGTCGGCCGCTACTGCCGCACGAGCTCTGGCGCCTTCACGTCGATCGTGCACGGACCCAAGTTCAGACGCGAAGAGGCCGAGACGAGAGAACGCGCCCAGGAGCTGCTGGACTTCGTCGGCCTCGGAAAATCCACCGATCACCTGGCCCGCAACATGCCCTACGGCAACCAACGTCGTCTCGAGATCGCCCGGGCGCTGGCCACCGACCCCAAGCTCGTTCTCCTGGATGAGCCAACGGCCGGGATGAACCCGCTGGAGACCCGGCAGGCCAGCGACCTGATCTTCAAGATCCGGGACAGCGGGTTGGCCGTCGTGGTCATCGAGCACGACATGCGGTTCATCTTCAACCTGTGCGACCGGGTGCTCTGTCTCGTGCGGGGCGAGACCCTGGTCGAGGGAACGCCGGACGAGGTGCAGTCGGACCCCCGCGTCATCGAGGCCTACATCGGCACAGGCACAGACGACGAAGACGATGACGAAGCAGGGGACACCCCATGACAGCCATGCTCGAGGTCAAGGACCTCAAGGTCGCCTACGGCAAGATCCTCGCGGTCAAGAAGATCAGCTTCTCGGTCGACGAGGGCCAGGTCGTCACCCTGATCGGCACCAACGGCGCCGGCAAGACCACGACGCTGCGAACGATCTCCGGGCTCATCCGACCCTCCAGCGGAGAGATCCTGTTCCAGGGCAAGCGGATCGACGCCACCGCGGCTCACGAGATCGTCATCCTCGGAGTGGCTCACTGCCCCGAGGGCCGCAAGATCTTCCCCAAGATGAGCGTTGAAGAAAACCTCCTGCTGGGCGCGTTCACCCGCAGCGACTCCGGGGTCAAGGGCGACCTGGACGCGTCATACGACCTGTTCCCGGTCCTCGGCGAGCGTCGAAACCAACCGGCCGGGACGTTCTCCGGCGGCGAGCAGCAGATGCTGGCGATNNGGCGGCGAGCAGCAGATGCTGGCCATGGGCCGGGCGATGATGAGCAGACCCAAGCTCCTCATGCTTGACGAGCCGTCGATGGGCCTGTCGCCGTTGATGATGAAGAAGATCATGCAGACCGTCAGGACCCTGCAGTCCCAGGGCACGACGATCCTTCTGGTCGAACAGAATGCCCAGGCCGCGCTCAAGCTCGCCGACAAGGGCTATGTGCTGGAGGTCGGCAAAATCGTCCTCGAGGGAACCGGCAAGGACCTCCTCGTCAACGACGCAGTNNGTGTTCTCCTCGGGCGTCTTCTTCGCAGCAGCCTTCTTCACAGGTGTCTTCTTCACCGCCGCCCTCTTCGGCACAGCAGGCTTGGAGATGGCCTTTGCGGCCGCAGCCTTGGTCGGGCTGATCCCCGTCGGACGACCCGGCGACCGGGCACTCCGGGCGAGGATCGGCGCGAGGAACCGCCCGGTGTGGCTCTCCTCGATCAGTGCCACCTGCTCAGGCGTCCCCTCGGCGATGACGCGGCCACCACCGTTGCCGCCCTCGGGGCCCAGATCCACGACCCAGTCGGCGTTCTTGATGACGTCGAGGTTGTGCTCGATGACGATGACGGTGTTGCCCTTGTCGACCAGGCCCTGGAGCACTCCGAGCAGCTTGTTGATGTCGTCGAAGTGGAGGCCGGTGGTCGGCTCGTCCAGGACGTAGATCGTTCGCCCGGTCGATCGCTTCTGCAGCTCGGTGGACAGCTTGACGCGCTGAGCCTCACCGCCGGAGAGTGTGGGGGCCGGCTGGCCGAGCCGGACGTATCCGAGGCCGACCTCCACGAGCGTGGTGAGATGGCGTGAGATGGCCGGGACCGCTGCGAAGAACTCAGATGCCTCTTCGATCGGCATGTTCAAAACGTCCGCAATCGTCTTGCCCTTGAAGTGCACCTCGAGCGTCTCGCGGTTGTAGCGTGCGCCGTGGCAGACCTCGCACGGCACATAGACGTCTGGCAGGAAGTTCATCTCGATCTTGATCGTCCCGTCACCCGAGCAGTTGTCGCAACGACCGCCCTTGACGTTGAACGAGAATCGGCCGGGCATGTAGCCGCGTATCTTGGCTTCAGTCGTCTCGGCGAACAGCTTGCGCATGTTGCCGAAGACCCCGGTGTATGTCGCGGGGTTGCTCCGCGGGGTCCGCCCGATCGGTCCTTGGTCGACATGTACGACCTTGTCGAGGTGCTCCAGCCCATGGACAGTCTTGTGCCGGCCGGGGACCTGACGCGCGCCGTTGAGCTTGTTGGCCAGGACCATGTAGAGGATGTCGTTGACCAGCGTCGACTTGCCAGAGCCCGAGACCCCGGTGACCGCAACGAAATTGCCGAGCGGAAAGCTGACATCCACGTCATACAGGTTGTGCTCACGAGCGCCAAGCACGGTGACCTTGCGCCCATCCTGAGGACGTCTGACAACGGGCATCGGGATCTCGCGCCGACCCGAAAGATAGGCGCCCGTGATGGAGTCGGGGTTGGTGAGCAGGTCAGCGACCGAGCCCGAGTGGACGACATTGCCGCCGTGCTCCCCCGCGCCAGGGCCGATGTCGACGACCCAGTCAGCGGTGGTGATGGTGTCCTCGTCGTGCTCTACGACGATGAGCGTGTTGCCCAGGTCCCGCAGCCGGGTGAGGGTCTCGATCAGACGGTGGTTGTCACGCTGGTGCAAACCGATCGACGGCTCGTCCAGGACGTAGAGGACGCCGACCAGACCGGAGCCGATCTGCGTTGCCAGCCTGATCCGCTGCGCCTCACCGCCGGAAAGGGTGCCGGCCGGACGATCCAGGGAAAGGTAGTCCAGTCCGACGTCGAGCAGGAAGCCGAGCCTAGCCTCGATCTCCTTGATGACCCGCTCGGCGATCTGACGTTCACGCGAGGTGAAGTCGACCTCAGCCAGGAACTTGGCGCAGTCGGCGATCGCGAGCGCGCAGATCTGGGAGATGCTCTGACCACCGATATGGACCGCCAGCGACTCAGGCTTGAGCCGGGCGCCGCCGCACTCGGGGCACGGCACCTCGCGCATGTAGCCCTCGTACCGTTCGCGTGACCACTCGGAGTCGGTCTCGGCATGCCGACGCTTGACGAACGGCACCACACCCTCGAACCCGGTGGTGTAAGAACGGTCTCTTCCGTATCGGTTGCGGTACTTGACGTGGACCTTGTAGTTCTGACCGTGCAGGATCGCCTCGCGGGCCCGGTCCGGAAGCGAGTGCCACGGCTTGTCGAGCGAGAACTTCAGGTCCTCGCCCAAGGCGGTCAGGACGCGAAGGAAGTACTCTGCGGAACCTGATCCCTGTGCCCACGGCGCGATGGCGCCCTCGTTGATGGACAGGTCCTCGTCGGGGATCAACAGCTCGGGGTCGACCTCGAGCTCGGTGCCCAGGCCCGTGCACTTGGGGCAGGCGCCGAACGGAGAGTTGAACGAGAACGAGCGAGGCTCGATCTCGTCCATGGCCAGCGGGTGGTTGTTGGGGCAGGCCATCTTCTCGGAGTAGCGACGCTCACGCGCAGGGTCCTTGGGATCCAGATCGACGAATTCGACGATGAGGACGCCCGACGTCAAGGCGAGCGCGGTCTCGACCGAGTCGGTCAACCGACGCTTGGCGCCCGTGTCACCGCCCTTGGCGACGAGGCGGTCGATCACGATCTCGATGGTGTGCTTCTTCTGCTTCTCCAGGGTGGGCGGCTCGATCAGGGAGATGACCTCACCATCGACGCGAGCGCGCGAGAAACCCTTGGTCTGGAGCTCGCTGAACAGATCGACAAACTCGCCCTTGCGCCCCTGCACCGCCGGCGCCAGGACCTGGAATCGAGTGAGCTCAGGCAGCTCCAACAACCGGTCGACGATCTGCTGCGGGCTCTGCCGGGTGACGGCCTCGCCGCACACCGGACAATGCGGGCGCCCGGCGCGCGCAAACAGCAGCCGGAGGTAGTCGTAGACCTCGGTGATCGTGCCGACAGTGGAACGAGGGTTGCGGTTGGTCGACTTCTGATCGATCGAGACCGCGGGCGACAGGCCCTCGATGAAATCGACATCAGGCTTGTCCATCTGACCGAGAAACTGGCGTGCGTAGGCGCTCAGCGACTCGACGTAGCGACGTTGCCCTTCGGCGAAGATCGTGTCGAAGGCCAGAGACGACTTGCCCGAGCCCGAGAGCCCGGTGAACACGATGAGGCTGTTGCGCGGCAGGTCGACTGAGATGTCGCGCAAGTTGTGCTCACGCGCTCCGCGCACAACGAGGCGGTCATGGTCATATCTGGGCGGGGTGACGGTCACTTCGGGCACGTCCGCAATCGTATGTGCCCGCACTGACAGCGCCGACAAGTACCGTGACCTGATGAACACGCCTTCACACCTGTCCGACAACCTTTCGCTCTTGGCTCACGAGACCAGTCTGCTCATCCGGACGGCTGCCGGCCTGGACGACGTAACCATGAGGCGTCCCAGCCTGTGCGAGGGCTGGCGCCGGGCGCATGTCCTGTCACACATCGCCCGCAACGCCGACGGCTTGGGCAACCTGGCCAGCTGGGCCGCCACGGGCACCCCCAGGGCCATGTACGACTCGCCAGAGGCGCGTGACGCAGATATTGCGGTTGGGGCGACCCGTGCTGCCCAAGAGATCCTCACCGATCTTGAGGACTCTGCGGCACGGTTTGCGGCAGCGGTGGCGGGACTGGCCGGTGCGCCGGAGAAGGTTGAGGTTGAGATGCGCGGTGGGCGCAAAGTGCTCGGGGGGCAGCTGCCGACGCTGCGGCTGATGGAGGTCGTCATCCATCACGTCGACCTGGACGCCGGCTACACGTTCGCCGACGCCGACCCTGGGTTCGTCAAGCGGGCAGTTGCCAACAGCGTGAGTCGGATGACGGCCAAGGCCGGGGCGCCCTCGGTCACGCTGCGCAGCGACGAAGGCGAAACATGGACGATCGGTGGCGGCAGCCAGGTTGTCACCGGGAGCAACGCCTCGTTGCTGCTCTGGCTCACGCGAGGCAATGGCGCTGGGCTCTCCAGCCAGGCTGACCTGCCCAGGTTGCCATCCTGGGGTTGAGCTGCGTCCAGTTGACCGTCGTAGACCAACCCCTAGGAAGAGACGTCAGCCGGCGAAACCCTCTGCCGAACCGACCGACCGGCGCCACTGGGGGGCACCTCGTCCTCCCGCAGGCCAACGACTCCGGCCCTGCGAGCGAACGCCACCGCGGTGAGAGCGGAGTGGACATTCAGCTTGTGCAGGATGCTCTGAATGTGGGTACGGACCGTGTTCGGCGAGACGTGCAACAGCGCACCGATCTCGTTGCGGGACAGCCCCTCAATCAGGCAGCGCAGCACGTCGAGCTCCCGTGCCGTAAGGATCGAGATGGCTTCGGCTTCGGGTGTGGATGACCTGTTGCGCTCAAAGAGGGAGACCAGTACCCGCGTCAACAGAGCCGCGGGCAGGTGCGTTTCACCGCGTGCCGCCCCCCGGAGCGCCACGAGCAACGACTCGATGGCACTCTGCTTGGCCACCCAGCCGCGGACACCCATCTGTACCGCCTCGGCAACCCGTGAGTCGTCGGCCGCAGCAGTGACCACGACGATACCCAGGTCAGGCCATTGATCGCGCAACTGGCGCCCCACCGCCAACCCGTCCTCACCAGCGAGGTCAAGGTCGAGTGCTACAACGTCGATCTCGTTGTGCAAGAACAATTCCAGGGCCTCGGCGGCCGCAGCGGCGGTCCCGACGACCTCGAGGTCGGGTTCATCGGAGAGCCGGCTCGCCAACGCCTCGGCAAAGACCCGATGGTCATCTATTACCGCCACACGAATTCGCTTCTCTTGCATAGTTCAAGCCTCAACGTTTTGGTCCATCATGGGAGCATCCAGAGGTAGCAGGCTCTTGTACCTCAAATGGATGAGGTGTCACACGCGTCAGCGCATGTGGACGGGCCAGGTCTCGGCGGATGCGTGGGCAGTCATCAGGGCAGCCGCTTGCAGCCGCGAGTGCACGCCAAGCTTGGTAAGCAGGTTCTGCACGTGGGTGCGAGCGGTGCTCCGCTGCACGCACAGCTGCTCGGCCATCTGTTCTGTGCTCAGCCCATCCATGATGCAGCGCATCACCTCCCACTCGCGCTCGGTCAGGAACTTCAGCATCCACAGCGGGTCATCGTTCTCAGGGTGAGGTCGAAGGACCTCCTGCAGCATGAGCAGATCCACGGCCAAGTGTCCTTGGTATGCCATCTCCAGCGCTTCGATGATGACGCCGACCGGCTTCTCTTTGCCAACAAAACCCTGAGCGCCCTGGGCGATGGCGTCCGCCACCAGGCCCCTGCTGATCGAGCCTGACAGCATGACCACCTTGGTATCGGGGCTGACCTCATGGATCCGGCCAATGGCGTTGAGCCCGTTGGCGTGGGGGAAGCTCACATCGAGAAGGCACGCGTCCGGCTTGTGCTTGCGGGCAGCCTCCACCGCTTCGTCGGGGTCAAGAGCCGTCGCGACGACTGTGTGCCCCCTGTCGGCCAGAGCCATGCTCAACGCGTCGAGCAACAGCCTGTGGTCGTCACATACGAGCAGTCTCATGACGCCATCTCCCTGGGTGTGATGGCGGGAAGCGCGATCCGCGCAACCATCCCGCTCTCGGTGCCCGGACTTAGCTCGAACGCGCCGCCGCAGGCCGACACCAGGGCGCGAGTGATGGTCAGCCCCAGCGAGTTGTTGCGGGGAACCTTCCCCAGCCCGGGGCCGTCGTCGATGATCCTGATGGTGATCTCATCGTCCGTGCCGGTCACATCAACCGTTACCTGCCCACCGGGGCCGGCCGCACGAACCGCGTTGTCCAGCACGCACGTGATGGCCCGGCCGAGCGCGACCGGCGTGGCAACTGTCGATGCCCTGTCGCACCCGAAGAACGCGATTCGGCATCTGGCCGTGGGCTGCGCCCGCTGCACGCAGCGATGTGACAGCTCGGCAACGTCCACGCGGACCGGAGGGTCGTCCGCCGCACCCCCGATGACAGCCTCGACCATGTCGGACAGCCACTGGGCTTGATCGAGGATCCCGTCCATACGATGGCGAACGTCGCCACTCTCAGACCCCGCCAGCAACAGGATGGCGGCCAGGGGCGTGCGAAGGTCATGACAGAGCGCTCGCACGGTGTCGATGCTGGGAGGCCTTGTCGGCTGAACAGCCATTGCGACGTCTTGTACTAGAACAGATGTCATGGTGTCTGCACCCCTGTCTGTCGGCGTCGTATGAGACACACGACCCAAACGCTTGTCCCTCTCCCCTGGCGACGAGACTGTCGCCAGCTCCTAAGGCAACCGATACCAAACCTTTAAACAACCAATACCAGATCTAGTACTACGAATAGCGTAGAGGCCGCAGAAGAGGCCGAACAATAGTCAATTCGGGCTATTGGTCCGATTGACGGGAGATGACGAATGGAGTACCGGGGCGACGTTACCGCTGTCGGCGCCAGCGACCAACGGGATCTGCCACTGCTGACCATCCGCAAGGCCGGCGTCGGAACGATGGGGAACAACGTCTATCTGCTGACGTGCGTGCACACAGGCGCACAGCTGCTCATCGACGCCGCGGACGACCCTGCCCGGGTTCTTGCACTGGTTGCTGAGGGCAGCGGCCGGCTGGACACCATCGTGACCACCCACCAGCACTGGGACCACCACCGCGCCCTCATACCGGTGGTGGAGGCAACGAACGCCACCACAGCGGCCGGCGATGCCGACGCGGACGCCTTGCCCGTCATACCTGATCGGCGCCTGCGACACGGCGACACGCTCACCTTCGGTGCGGTCACCCTGAAAGTCATCCACCTGAGGGGGCACACACCGGGATCGGTGGCGCTGGTCTACAACGATCCGACCGGGCACACCCACATCTGGACCGGCGACTCGCTCTTTCCCGGGGGCGTCGGCAACACCCAGAAGGACCCCGATCGCTTCGCCTCCTTGCTGGGCGACGTCCAGACCCGGATCTTCGATGTCTATGACGATGACACGTGGATCTACCCTGGCCACGGCCCAGACACCACCCTTGGCGCCGAACGCCCTCACCTGCAGGAGTGGCGCGAGCG
>PKWT01000502.1 GCA_003132125.1 Micrococcales bacterium
TCGAGCACATCCCTGGTGAACGACGCACGACTGCCCGAAGAACACGTCTTCAACGGCTGGGGGTTCTCCGGCGGCAACGTCTCACCGCAGCTGTCCTGGTCGGGTGCGCCCGACGGCACCAAGAGCTTCGCCGTCACCTGCTTCGACCCCGACGCGCCCACCCCGTCAGGCTTCTGGCACTGGCTGCTGGTGGGAATCCCAGCCGAGGTCACGACCTTGGAGGCCGGCGCCGGCACGGCCGAGAACGCGCCCCGCGGCGCCTTCCACGTGGCCAACGACTTCGGCGGCAAGCGGTATGACGGTGCCGCGCCGCCTGCCGGTGACAGGGACCATCGATACCTGTTCGCGGTGCATGCCCTCGACACCGACGACCTCGGCCTTGACGACACGGCCAGCGCAGCCGTGACCGCCTTCACCATGGGCGCCCACACCCTGGCGCGCGGCGTCATCTCAGCCACCTACAGCGCCTGAGACCGTCGAGGGTTCCTACCTCCGAGCCGGGCGCAGGGCCCACATGGCAACGGCGCTCGCTGAAGCCACGTTCAGCGAGTCCACTCCCCCGGCCATCGGGATCTTCACGACCAGGTCGGCGCCCTTGACTGCCATTCGCGAAAGTCCGTCACCCTCGGTGCCGAAGACCATTGCGAGTCGATCGGGCTGGTTGGCCGCGAGGTCGTCCAGGTTGACGGCTCCATCGCCCAGGGCGAAGGACGCGACGGTGAAACCGTGGTCCTTCAGCACCTGTAGACCGGCCGGCCAGGGGTCGATGCGCGTCCAGGGCACCTGAAATACGGTGCCCATGGAGACCCGCACGGCACGCCGGTAGAGCGGATCAGCACATCTGGGGGTGATCAGGACAGCGTCAACACCGAGCGCCGCAGCGGACCTGAACACGGCGCCCACATTCGTGTGATCGACGATGTCCTCAAGGACGACGACACGAGAGTGCTTCTGCTGGGAGGAGCCGAGCAGCAACGTCTCTGGGGGCACGAGAGGTGGTCGGTGCATCGACGCCAAGGCCCCCCGATGCAGATGAAATCCAGTCATGGCCTCGATGACGCGAGCCTGCGCGAAGTACACCGGCACACCCTGCGACTCGGCCTGCTCGACCAGGTCTGACAGGTCGGTGATCCAGCGAAGCCCCATCAGGAATGACCGTGGACGATGCCCGGCGCCGAGCGCCCGACGGATGACCTTCTCGCTCTCCGCGAGATACAGTCCGCGTTCGGGCTCGACCTTCTTGCGCAGCTTGACGTCGGTCAACGAGAAGTAGTCGCTCACGCGCTCGTCGTCCGGGTCGGTGATCTCGATCGGCATGTCAGCGACCCATTCTGTGAAGAACCACGGTTAGGTGACCATTTTCGCGATGGCGGCGACACCGATGATGACAATGACCGCACGAAGCACTCGAGGGGACAGCCGTCGCCCGACCCTTGCCCCGACATACCCCCCGGCCAGTGAGCCCACCGCAATCAGGGCGGCAACGGCCCAGTCGATCCGCTCCGGTGCCACGAGGATGAAGGCCACCGCCGCAACGACATTAACCACCGTGCTCAGAACGTTCTTCAGTCCATTGATGCGCTGCAGGCTGATCGCCATCAGCGCACTCAAGATGCCCACCATCAAGACCCCTTGCGCTGCCCCGAAGTAGCCGCCATAAATCCCGGAAGCGAAGACGCCGACGGTGAGCAGCAGGCGCCGCCCGCCGCTGTCATGGCCCGGATGGCGAACGGCCGCCCACGCCTGCAGCCGAGGTCCGAGCAGGACAAGCAGCAGCGACAAGGCGAGGAGGACCGGCACGATGGCATCGAACGCCGACTCGGGGAGCCAGAGCAGAAGGATGGCACCGGTCAGTGCGCCGACAAGCGACACCGGCATCAACCGCCGCAGGATGTCGCCCAGACCGGCCAGCTCTCGGCGGTAGCCATGAACACCGGTGATGCCGCCTGCAACGAGGCCAACGGTGTTGGAGACGTTGGCGACCAACGGCGGATACCCGAAGAACAGCAACGTCGGGAACGTGATCAGCGTGCCGGCACCGACGATGGTGTTGATGGTCCCCGCAGCCATTCCCGCCGCGAGCAGCGCAACGACTTCATACCAAGGCACCCGGTCACCCTAGGGGAAGATGACCGGGNNGCCGGGCGACCGGACTGCATCCGACGTTGGCTGGTGGTTGCGTGCCCCTCCGCCTCGGCGGACGCACCGGCAGCCTGGCCGCGGGCCTCGGCCAGAGCCTTGGCCGGGTCCTCGAGCTGAGTTTCCTCGAACGCCGTGGGCATGACTTCGCCGGTGTCGACCCACTTGTCGGCGGGGTCATCGAAGTCCTTGCCGCCAAGTGCACTGCCGATCCCCTTCAGAGCCTCGGTCAGCTCGCTCGGGATGATCCACAGCTTGTTGGCGTCGCCGCGAGCGAGCTGCGGAAGCACCTGGAGATACTGGTAGGCGAGGAGCTTCTGGTCGGGCTTTCCGCGGTGGATGGCCTCGAACACCTGCGTGATGGCGCGGGACTGACCTTGGGCTTCCAGGATGCGCGCCTGGGCGGAACCCTCGGCACGAAGAATCTGGCTCTGCTTGTCGCCCTCTGCGGTCAGGATGGCCGACTGCTTGATGCCCTCGGCGGTGAGGATGGTGGCGCGGCGGTCACGCTCGGCGCGCATCTGCTTCTCCATCGAGTCCTGCACCGAGCGTGGCGGGTCGATGGCCTTCAGCTCGACCCGGTTGACCCTGATCCCCCACTTGCCCGTTGCCTCGTCGAGAACACCGCGCAGCTGGGCGTTGATCTGGTCGCGGCTGGTCAGCGTCTGCTCCAGGTCGAGGGAGCCGATGACGTTACGCAGCGTGGTAACTGTCAGCTGCTCGATCCCCTGGATGAAGTTGGCGATCTCGTACACCGCCGACTTGGAGTCGATGACCGAGTAGTAGATGACCGTGTCGATGTTGACGACGAGGTTGTCCGACGTGATCACCGGCTGCGGCGTGAAGGAGACGACCTGCTCACGCAGATCGACGGTCGCCCGCACCTTGTCGACGAACGGCACAAGGAAGTGAAGACCACCCTCGAGGGTCCGCGCGAACTTGCCGAGCCTCTCGATGATCAGCGACGACTGCTGCGGCACGATCCGCACCGTCCGGACGATGACAATGACGGCGAATACCACAAGGAGCAGCAGGACGATCAGCCCTGCGCTAGCTCCGGATCCAGAAAACACTGGCTACTCCGATTTCCGACCGTCCGCGACACTGCTCACGATCGCGGTGGCCCCCTCGATGGACACTACCTGGACCTCTTGTCCGGGCAGGCATGCTGCGGAGTCCGGGGCCGTGCGGGCCGACCAGATCTCACCGCCAAGCTTGACTCGTCCGTCGTGCTCAGTGACGGTCTGCAACACCATTGCCGTGCGGCCGACGTGGGCGACGGCGCCGATGCCCCCCGTGCCCTCCGGCACCGCGAAATAGCGCTTGGCCATCGGACGCACCAGCGCCAGCATCGCCGCAGCCACCACGACCGCGGTGATCACCTGCACGGTGAACGAAGCGCCGACAGCGGCCGCGAGCGCCCCCGCCAACGCGCCACCTGCCAACATCGAGAAGACGAAGTCCACGCTGGCTGCCTCAACTGCCCCCAGGACAAGGGCAAGTCCCAACCACGACAGCCAGCTGTTGTCGCTGAACCACGACATGCCGTTCCTCTCCCACGCCTCAATATCTCAATACCGTAGTGGTCATTGGGACGCCAAGGGCGGAGATGGCATTCCCCGATCGATCGTGTCTGCCGCCCGGGCGGACCATCGTTCGCCGTGACGCTCCAGCACCAGTGGCAGGCCGAACGTCTCGGACAGGTTCGCCGCGGTCAACGTGATCTCGACCGGGCCAGCCGCGACGATGCGGCCTTCTCGCAGCAGCAGGACATCGGTGAAGGCGGGCGGTATCTCCTCGACGTGGTGGGTCACCAGGACCAAGGCGGGAGCTGTGATATCCGCTGCCAGGGCAGCCAGCCGCGCCACGAGGTCCTCGCGGCCGCCGAGGTCGAGGCCGGCGGCAGGCTCGTCCAGCAGCATCAGCTCAGGGTCGGCCATCAGCGCCCTGGCTATCTGAACGCGTTTGCGTTCCCCCTCGCTGAGAGTGCCAAAGGACCGGTCGCTCAGGTGGGCGGCACCGAGTGTGTCGAGCAGAGCGGCGGCACGGGAGTGGTCGAGCTCGTCATAGCGCTCATGCCACCGTCCAACGATGCCGTAGGACGCCGTGACGACGACATCCCTGACCAGCTCATCGGCGGGCAGCCGCTCGGCCATGGCCGCGCTGGACAGGCCGATTCGTGGGCGAAGCTCGAAGACGTCGACCGCGCCGAGGACCTCGCCAAGCACCCCTGCGACGCCCGTCGTGGGGTGGATTCGCCCCGCCGCCAGCTGCAACAGGGTGGTCTTGCCGGCCCCGTTGGGACCGAGGATGACCCATCGTTGGCCTTCCTCGACCTCCCACGTGATGTCGTCGAGCAAGGTGTTGCCTCCACGGACCACGCTGACGCCGGCGAATTCGAGGACGTCGCTCATGGTCCCTGACCCTAGGCCACGGTCCACCACTGCGGGTCAACGACACCTCCATCACGGACACCTACGATGAGGCGGTGTCCGTCCTCCCCGTGTCCGTCCGGCTCGCGCTGTGGGCCACCGCTGCGTATGCCGGGCAGCTGCGGGTCGAAGACGCGAGCGACCGGGCACACCCTGACATCGACCATGTGGTCGGCGACCTCGACCGCCTGTCCATGTGGCATGACCTGGGTGAGCGCGCCGTCCTCGTCGCACTTCCCCGCCCCGGCAACCTCTCCGGTATGCCGCGCGGCTCCCCCGAGCTGATCGCCGCGGCCACGGATGCGGGCGAGTGTGTCTACGTTCCCAGCCTCGGCGGTGCGCTTGTCCCGACGTTCGAGCACTTCGGCCCCGCCGATGACCAGGGCACCCAGGTGACGTGGACGGCATATGACTGCGATCCGGTCCCCACGCACACCCTGGAAGCGTTGTCCCTGAACGAGATCCAGCTGCGGTTGCGACAGGATCTGCTGGAGGCGACCGCCAGGATCGATGCCTTGGACATCAAGCCGTGGAACGCGATGCTGCGCTCCCTGGCGGACGACCTCGATGCCAGCGTTTGGGGCCTGCCGAGCGGACTCCCTCGTCGGGCCCAGAGTGTCATGGCGACGGCCGCCCAGATCGGTGTCGCCACCGATCTCGGCCTCAGCATCTACGCCGAGTCACAGGTGCTGACGAGCCAGCTCACCGAGCAGCGGCGGCGGCTGCTCACGGACCTCTCCACCATCGCCGACACGGCGATGGCATCAGCGGCAACCGTGGCCGCCTTGTGGATGGCGGGCCTGCGACCCGGCCACCACGACCTCTAGATCCAGCGGACCTCGGTGGGCCTGAGCGGGACCCCTAGCGCAGTGCCGACTGGTAGACCGTCATGGTCTGGTCGCCGATCGAGGACCACGAGAAGCTCTCCGCCGCCCGCTTCCGGCCAGCCTGACCGAAGGCCCGCGCACGGGCCTGATCCGAGAGCGCTTCGGTGAGCGCTGCGGCCAGGTCCGAGACGAAACGATCCGGGTCCACGGGGATCCCGCTGCCGTCCGTCACCTGCTCGATGGGCACCAGCCACCCGGTTTCGCCGTGGACGACGACTTCGGGGATACCGCCCGTCGCCGTCGCGACGACGGCAAGCTCGCACGCCATGGCCTCGAGGTTGACGATGCCGAGCGGTTCATAGACCGACGGACAGGCGAAGACCGTCGCGGCACTCAGCAACGCGACCACCTCGGCCCTCGGCAACATCTCAGAGATCCACACCACACCGTGGCGGTCGTTTCGCAGCTCGGCAATCAGTGCCTCGACCTCGGCATAGATCTCAGGAGTATCGGGAGCCCCGGCCACCAGGACGAGCTGGACCTCCGGCGGCAGCTGGGCAGCAGCGCGCAACAGATAGGGCAGCCCCTTCTGGCGGGTGATCCGTCCCACGAACATGACTGCCGGGCGATCCGGGTCAACGCCATGCCTGCGCACCGTCTCAAGCGCCGCTGCGCTTGAATCCCGTTGCCACAGCTGGGAGTCGATGCCGTTGTGCACGACGTGGACCGTGGCCGGGTCGACCGAGGGGTAGCTGTTGAGCACGTCCACCCTCATCCCTGCGCTCACCGCGATGATGGCTGCCGCCGCCTCGTATGCCGTCCGCTCAGCCCACGAAGACACCGCATAGCCACCGGCGAGCTGCTCGGCCTTCCAAGGGCGCATCGGCTCCAGGCTGTGGGCAGAGACCACGTGCGGCACGCCGGCCAGCAGGGAAGCCAGATGTCCGCCCATGTTGGCGTACCAGGTGTGGGAGTGGACCAGATCGGTCCCCATGCAGTCACCCGCCATGGTCACGTCGACGCCCAACGTCTGGATGGCAGCATTGTCGGACGAGAGCTGCGGCAGATCGTCATACCCGGTCGTGCCCGCTTCGTCGCGTGGTCCCCCGAAGCAGCGCACGCGAACATCGATGTCGCCTCGGGAACGCAGCGCGCGCACCAGCTCAGCGACGTGAACGCCTGCCCCGCCGTAGACCAGCGGCGGGTACTCCTTGCTCAGGATGTCTACTCTCACGACGAGAACGCTAGCCCGTGGAGGGATCGCCGCGACACGGTTCCCGCCCGTATGGTCAGACCATGCGGAAGAAGGCAGGCGACCCCAAGGTCCTGGCAATCGTGCTGGCCGGTGGCGAGGGCAAGCGGCTCCTGCCCCTGACCGCGGACCGCGCCAAACCAGCGGTTCCGTTCGGCGGCATCTATCGGCTGATCGACTTCGCGCTCAGCAACGTCGTGAACTCGGGCTATCTCAAGATCGTCGTTCTCACCCAGTACAAGTCGCACAGCCTTGACCGGCACATCAGCAAGACCTGGCGCATGTCGACCATGCTCGGCAACTACGTGACGCCGGTGCCGGCTCAGCAGCGCATCGACAAGAGCTGGTTCCGGGGCAGCGCCGACGCGATCTACCAGAGCCTGAACCTCGTGTACGACGAGAATCCCGACATCGTCGTCGTCGTGGGGGCGGACCACGTCTATCGCATGGACTTCAGCCACATGGTCGAGCAGCACCTCAAGAACGGCACCGGCGTGACCGTCGCCGCGATCCGGCAGCCCATCGCCCTGGCCGACCAGTTCGGCGTCATCGAGGTCGAGGCGGCCAACCCTCACAAGATCTCGGCCTTCCTCGAGAAGCCCAAGAACGCGATCGGCCTGGCCGACTCCCCCGAAGAGATACTGGCCTCCATGGGCATCTACGTCTTCGATGCCGACGTCCTCATCGACGCCGTCACCCGTGATGCGGAACGCCCTGGGAGCGGTCGGGATATGGGCGGCGACATCGTCCCGGACTTCGTAAGCCGTGGTCTGGCCTACGTCTACGACGTCAAGGACAACCCGATCCCCGGCTCCACCGATCGCGACCACGGCTACTGGCGCGACGTCGGCACGATCGACTCCTACTACGACGCCCAGATGGACCTGATCTCGATCCATCCCGTGTTCAACCTCTACAACTATGAATGGCCGATCTACACCGACCACGGCAACTATCCGCCGGCCAAGTTCGTCTTCGGGTCGAAGGGCCGCGTCGGTGAGGCGATCGACTCCGCCGTCTCGCCCGGTGTGGTGATCAGCGGTGCGCAGGTGACCCATTCGGTGCTCTCCCCCGGCGTTCAGATCCACAGCTACGCGAAGATCACCGACAGCGTCCTGCTCGACTTCGTCGAAGTCGGTCGCAACGCCAAGATCCACCGGGCCATCATCGACAAGAACGTCATCGTCCCGGCCGGGGTCAGTATCGGCATCGACCGCCAGAACGACCTGGATCGCGGCTTCCTCGTGACGGACTCCGGGATCACGGTGGTCGGCAAGAGCCAGGAGGTCCGCCCATGAGCGCGCCTGACCCTCGTCCGGCGAGAGTGGGCGTCCAGCTACAACCCCAGCACGCGGCATACAGCGACATCAGGCGCGCCTGCGCGAAGGCAGAGGAGGTGGGGGTCGATGTCGTCTTCAACTGGGATCACTTCTATCCGTTGTATGGCGAGCCCGAGGGCCCGCACTTCGAGTGCTGGACAATGTTGGCGGCGTTCGCTGAGGCGACCGAGCGCGTGGAGATCGGCGCCCTCGTGACATGCAACTCCTATCGCAACCCCCAGCTGCTCGCAGACATGGCACGGACGGTCGACCACATCAGCGACGGGCGGCTGATCCTGGGTATTGGCTCCGGCTGGTTCGAGAAGGACTACGACGAGTACGGCTATGAGTTCGGGACTGCGGGCGGACGACTCGATGCACTGGACCGCGACCTGCCGCTGATCAAGAGCCGCCTGGCCAAGCTGAACCCTGCACCCACACGCGACATCCCGGTGCTGATCGGCGGCGGCGGCGAACGCAAGACCCTCCGGATCGTGGCCGAACAGGCCGACATCTGGCACGGGTTCGGTGACTCCGAGACGATCGCCCACAAGCACCGCGTGCTCGACGACTGGTGCGCCAAGGTGGGGCGCGACCCGCTGGAGATCGAACGATCGGCCGGGGTGTCTCCCAAGGATCCCGTGGAGAGCGCCGAGAGCCTGTACGCCGTCGGCACCCGGCTCTTCACCGTCGGCATGGGTGGGCCGACATACGACTTCGGTCCAATGCGGGACCTGCTCGCCTGGCGGGACGAGCGCAACCAGCCCTGAGCGCGACGATAGCCTTGCGGCGTGCCCGATCACGCAACCCAGACCCTGCTGGTCACTGTCTCCGGCGATGACCGTCCCGGTGTCACCAGCACGCTGTTCGATGCCATCGCGGACGTTGGGGCCGAGGTCCTGGATCTCGAGCAGGTTGTCGTGCGCGGGCATCTGACCCTGGCCCTGCTGCTCTCGGCCGGGCCTCAGGACCTTCGCTTGCGCGGCGTCGTCGAGAGCGTTGCCACAGCGCTGGGCATGCAGGTCACGGTTGAGACCGGCAGCGGCGACAACGCACCGCGCCGCGGGGGGCGAGCAGCCGTGGTCGTCATCGGTGCGCCCTTGCTCGCCAGCGCCGTTGCCGCCGTCGCCACACGAATCGCAGCCCACGGCGCCAACATCGACCGGATCCGGCGACTGTCGCGATACCCGGTCACCACGGTCGAGTTCGACATCTCCGGCGCCAACGTCGCGGTTCTACGCAGCGAGCTCTCGCTCGAAGCGGCCGTGCGAGGTGTCGACATCGCGGTGGCCCCGAGCGGGCTGGCCCGGCGCGGTCGCCGCCTGGTCGTCATGGATGTGGACTCCACCCTGATCCAGGACGAGGTCATCGAGCTCCTGGCGGCGCGTGCGGGACGCGAGTCCGAGGTCGCCGCCGTGACGTCTGCCGCCATGCGCGGTGAGATCGACTTCGCCGAGAGCCTGCGGGCGAGGGTGGCCACCCTTGCCGGACTGCCCGTGACCGTCCTCGACGAGGTGCGGGCCGACATTCGGCTCACGGCCGGTGCCCGCACCCTCGTGCGCACGATGAAGCGGCTCGGCTTCACGCTCGCGTTGGTCTCAGGTGGTTTCATCGAGATCGTCGGACCCCTTGCGGCAGAGCTGGGGATCGACCTCGCCCACGCCAACCGACTCGAGGTGCTTGATGGCGTCCTCACCGGCGGCCTGGTCGGCGACATCGTCGACCGTCGGGGCAAGGCCACGGCCCTGCGCCGTTTCGCGGCCGAGGAGGGCCTTCCACTGTCGCGCACGGTGGCGATCGGCGACGGAGCGAACGACCTGGACATGCTGGCAGCCGCCGGTCTCGGGGTCGCGTTCAACGCCAAGCCGATCGTGCGCGAACAGGCCGACACCGCAGTCAACGTGCCCTATCTCGACGCTGTGCTTTATCTCCTGGGGATCAGCCGCGAAGAGATCGAAGAGGCGGACGAAGCGGACGGCACGCCGACGCGGGCTCCCCACCTGCCTGCTCGCTGACTCCCTCCAGCACCCTGACCTCGCTGACCGTCACGAGCGGAGCGGCGCTCATGCCAGCTATTGACCCATCGCGTGGAAGCCGCCGTCGACGTGGATGATCTCGCCGCTCGTCGCCGGGAACCAGTCGGAGAGCAGCGCCACGCATGCTTTCGCCGCAGGGACCGCGTCATTGACGTCCCAGCCCAAGGGAGAACGACTGGCCCATGCCTGTTCCAAGGCTTTGAACCCGGGAACAGACTTGGCTGCCGTGGTCTTGATGGGGCCGGCCGCCACGAGGTTCACCCGTATGCCCTTGGGCCCGAGATCACGGGCGCAGTAACGGCTGGTCGACTCGAACGCAGCCTTTGCCACACCCATCCAGTCGTACACCGGCCACGCGTACTTCGCATCGAAGGTCAGGCCGACGATGCTGCCCCCCGCAGACATCAACGGAAGCGCACCGACCGCAAGCGCTTTGAGTGAGTATGCCGATGCGTGCACCGCTGTTCCGACGTCCTCCCACGAGGCCCCGAGGAAGTCGAAGGCACCCTGCGGGGCGAAGCCGATCGAGTGCAGCACCCCGTCGAGATGATCGACGTGCTCGCCAAGCCTCTCCGCCAGCGTGTCGATGTGCTCGGGGTCGGTCACGTCCAGCTCGATGACCGGCGGCGTCGACGGCAGTCGCCTGGCGATCATCTGGGTGATCTTCATGGCGCGACCGAACGAGGTCAGCACCACCTCGGCGCCCTGCTCCTGCGCCAGCTTGGCCACATGAAAAGCGATCGAGGAGTCCATGAGAACGCCGGTGATCAGCAGCTTCTTGCCATGCAACAACATGCGCAGTCCTTCGGTTCGTGTTCGGTGCTGGTTCGGTGACCGGTGCTGTCAGGCATCCAGGCGTTCAGTGGTCCATGTCATCAGTGGCCCATCCCGAGGCCGCCGTCAACCGGGATGACGGCGCCAGTGATGTACGCCGCGTCCGCCGACGCGATGAATCTAACGGCTGAGGCGATTTCATGCGACAAGGCGAAGCGACCCGCAGGGATGCCGGCGAGATACGTCTTCTTGAGATCCTCGGACAGGGCCTCGGTCATGTCGGTCTCGACGAAGCCCGGGGCAATGACGTTGGCGGTGATGCCGCGCCCGCCAAGCTCGCGCGAGATCGACCTCGCCAGACCGACCAGTGCAGACTTGCTGGCCGAGTAGTTGGCCTGTCCCGCGGACCCGAGAAGTCCAACCACGCTGGAGATGAAGATGATGCGCCCCCGGCGCATGGTGATCATGCCTTTGCTGGCTCGACGCGCGCAGCGGAAGGCGCCCGCCAGGTTGGTGTCGATCACCGCGTCGAAGTCCTCGTCACTCATGCGCATGAGCAGCCCGTCACGGGTGATGCCGGCGTTGGCCACCAGCACCTCGATCCGCCCACCGAGCATGACCTCCGCGGCTGAGAACGCGGCATCCACCGACTCGGTGTCAGTCACGTCACAGATCACGCCCCGCAGTCCCTCTGGAGCATCACCGGAGCGGTGGGTGATCACGACGTTGTCGCCGGCATCCTGGAAGGCCCGGGCGATCGAGAGGCCGATGCCTCGGTTGCCTCCAGTGATCAGCACATTCCGAGGGTCAGCCATCAGTTCCTCCAACAGGGTCCGGGTCTGGCAGAGCGCACGCGCGGTCGGGCGGCCACTCGGGACGCTAGCCGACTACCGGCCGGTACACCGTATTGCCCACGGCATATCGTTGAGGCGTGAGAAAGCGCGGCACCCCTCCCCCGAAGGTGTTCGCCGTTACCGGGCTGCCGTCCTCGCTCAGAGACGACCAGGACATCCGGATCCGCCGTTATCTGGTCTCGATGATCATCCGCACGGTGTGTTTCGTGCTCGCGGTCGTCACCATCGTCGTGCTCCACTGGACCGTGGTCGGTTGGCTCCTGGTCGTCGCAGCGGTGGTTCTCCCTTACATCGCCGTGGTCATGGCCAATGCGACCAGGTCCCTGCGGAGCACGTACCTTGGACCGGTAGCGCCCAGCAACCCCACGCCAGCACAGCTCGAACCCCCCGTTATCGACAAGGACCTGCCGGAATGACCCCAAGCGCAACCCACTCCAAGAGCTCGATCCGCTGCAGCGCCAAGGGCTGCCGCGCGGACGCGGCATACGGACTGTTGTGGAACAACCCGAAGCTGCACATGCCTGACCGGCGCAAGACGTGGCTGGCCTGCGAGGAACACGCTGACTCGCTGTCGGACTACTTGTCGTCTCGTGGGTTCCTGAAGGATGCCGTCCCGGTGTCCGAGCTCGGTGCTACAAAGGTCACGGACAAGGCGCTCTGAGCCAACCCCGCTGTTGACCGTCAGCCGCCGATGCCGGTCATGGACGCAAGCGTAAACGGGTACGGTCGTCGGGTGCTACGAGTGGTGATTTCGCGTCGTTGGCTCACCGCGTTGGCGGTCGCCACGCTCTTCGCCATCGCTTGCTATTTCCTTGGCCAGTGGCAGTGGCACCGGCATGAGGACAAGGCCGCCAGGGCGGCACGGATCAACAGCCACTACCTGGCCAGTCCGATTCCGCTGTCCCGTGTGCTGCAAGGACCCGGCGCAACCCTGGCCCGCGCCGACGAGTGGACGCTGGTCACCGCGACCGGACGGTATGCCGACCGCAGCCTCATGCTTGTACGCAACCGCCCGAACCACGGCGTGTTCGGCTACGAGGTGACCGTTCCACTGGACCTTGCGGACGGTACGTCGCTCCTGGTCGACCGCGGGTGGATTCCCAACGGCCGGACCGCTGCCGACCCATCCCCCGTGCCGGCCACCCCCGCCGGAGACATCACGGTCACCGGCTGGCTGCGGATGGGCGAACCGAGCTTCGGCCGACAGATGCCCATGGGACAGCTCGCATCGATCAACATCGCCGAGGCCCGTGCCCAGACGGGCGCCCCGCTGTATGGCGCCTACCTGATCGCGCGCGACGAGGCTGGGACACCCGGCCAGCAGATCGTCCGTCCGCAAGCCCTCGCTTCACCCGACACCGACGAGGGACCACACCTCGCCTACGCGCTTCAGTGGTGGCTCGCCTCCCCCGTCGGCCTCGTGATGGTGTTCGTCGGCGCCCGGCGGGAACATCGTGAGGGCTCCGGATCGACCCTTCCCTCTCCGGCCAGCCCATCGGCTCGGGCGTTGCCCAGCAAGGTCCGCAAGACCCGCATATGGGACGAAGAGGACGAATAGCCGGCCACCGGGAGCCGGTCGGGCGTCGATGCCCGCGAACCCACTGAGGAAGCTGCGTGCAAGCATGGGCGCATGAACCTTGACCTCGAGCACCGTGTCTACATCGTCAGTGGCGCCTCGCGCGGCCTGGGCTTCGCGACAGCGGCAGAGCTGGTGGCGGACGGCGCTCGCGTGATCATCGCCTCCCGGTCGCAGGACGCCATCAACACCGCTGCCATCGCGCTGCAGGCACCTGATCGTGTCGTCGCTGTCGCGGCGGACCTCGCCGACGTCGATACGGCCGGCCGTCTGGTCGCAGTCGCCCTGGAACGCTTCGGCCATCTCGACGGCGCGGTGATCAGCGTCGGCGGTCCCGCCCCGGGGACGGCAGCCGAGGTTGATGACGACGCCTGGCGGGGCGCTTTCGAGTCAGTGTTCCTCGGTCAGCTGCGCCTGGCCAGAGCCGTGCTGTCCGCCACAGACTCCCCGGTGAGCGTCACCATCGTGCTCTCGACATCGGTGCGCAGCCCCATCCCCGGGCTGGCGATCTCCAACGGCCTTCGTCCCGGACTGGCGATGGCCGCCAAGACCCTTGCCGACGAATACGGTCCGCGCGGTTCGAGGGTCAACGTGATCCTTCCGGGCCGGATCGCCACGGACCGGATGCAGGAGCTCGACGAGGCATCCGGAGACCCCGCGGAGTCACGTCGGCGCAACAGCGCGAGCATCCCTCTGGGCCGTTACGGCGAGCCCGAGGAGTTCGGGCGGGTCGCTGCCTTCGTCACGTCACCGGCTGCGTCGTACATGTCCGGATCGGTGATCACCGTCGACGGTGGGGCAACGCGCAGCCTGTGATCCGCGCATCGGCTTATCAGGTGCATCGACCCGGAACTAGGATCCTCCTCATGCGCCGAAACTGAGCAACCGCTGTCCTGTTGCCCATGCTTGCTGCCGTCATCGGCCTGGTCGCGTTGCCTGCGGTGTCCGTGGCCGCCCCGGCGGACGTGACGGTACAGCGGATCTTCGGTGCCGACCGCTATGAGACGTCGGCCGCCATAGCCCAGGTCACGTTCGGAACCAGCACGACACCGGTTGGCCATGCGGTGATCGCCAACGGACGCGACTTCGCTGACGCGGCTGTCGGCGCCAACCTGTTTGGGGTCTTCGGTGCGGGTCCCGTACTGCTCACCCGGGCTCACGATGTTCCACAGCCGATCGCGGACGTCATCAGGCAGCTTCCTGTCCACCGGTTCTTCATCGTCGGGGCAACTGATGTGGTCGACCTGACAGTCGAGAGCCGGCTGCAGACCTTGGGCGAGGCAAACGGCACCGCGGGCGATATTTCCAGGTTCAGCGGGAGTGACCGGTACGCGACCGGGGCCGCAGTCGCCAGGACGGCCTTCGACGGAGAAGCGAACTGGCCCGGGTTGGTCGACGGCCTGCGCACCGCTTTCCTGGTCAGCGGAGTCGGGGGCGCAGATGCACTCGCGGCGGCACCTTTGACCTATGCCGCGACGATCCCCCTGCTCCTGACCCAACCGGATGTGCTGAGTGTCCCAACCGGTAATGCTCTGCTCACGATCACCGGAGGCAACCGGGCGATCCAGCAGGTCATCGTCATCGGCGGGCCAGGGGCCGTGAGCCCAGCCGTCCTGACCCAGATCAAAGCGCTGGGCCTCAGCGTCCGACGGATCGCGGGAATCAACCGGCAGGCCACCGCGGTCGCGGTCGCGAACTTCGCTGTCCTCACACTCGGTTGGAACCCCGCCCACATCAATCTCGCCCGCGGTGACGACTATGCGGACGCCATCTCCGCCGCCCCGCACGCCGGGGAGGAGCTGGGACCGTTGCTGTTCACCCTGTCCCCGGACAAGCTCGGCACCGCGACCGCCGACTTCCTGCGCGCCCACGCCGGCGTCACCAAGAGCATCGACGTGTTCGGAGGTCCCGGTGCGGTCTCTGAGGCCGTCGTCGCCGAGGCACGGATCGCCGCCGGCGGCTGAACGAGCCAGCCTCAAGCCGGAGCCAGGCTCGCCCCGTCCGCCTCACTGCGTGTCTGTGTGGCGAACTGCGTGTTGTAGAGGTCTGCGTAGACCCCACCCTGGGCCAGCAGCTCGTGGTGCTTGCCGCGTTGCACGATGCGGCCGTCGACCACGACCAGGATCTGGTCCGCACCGCGAACCGTTGACAGCCGGTGCGCGATCACCAGAGCGGTGCGGCCTGCCAGCGCTGTGTCGAGCGCCCGCTGGACGGCAAGCTCGGACTCGCTGTCGAGATGCGCCGTGGCCTCGTCAAGGACCACCAGTCCGGGCCCTTTGAGCAGCAGTCTGGCAATTGCCAGCCGTTGCTTCTCGCCACCGGAGAGCCGGTGTCCACGATCGCCCACGACGGTGTCCAAACCCTCAGGAAGGCCTGAGACCAGATCCCACACCTGTGCGGACTTCAGGACGGAGATCATCTCGTCCTCGGTCGCCTCAGGCTTCGCGTAGGCGAGGTTGGCCCGGATGGTGTCGTGGAACAGGTGGGCATCCTGGGTCACCACGCCGACCACGTCATGCAGCGACTCCATCGTCGCGTCGCGCAGGTCAATCCCGTCGAGACGAACGTGGCCCACCGTGGGGTCATACAGTCTGGCCACGAGGCTGGTGATGGTGGTCTTGCCGGCGCCGGACGGGCCCACGAGGGCGACCAGCTGACCGGGCTGGATCGAGAAGGTGACGTCGTCAAGCACGGAACCGCCCCCGCGCCGGTCACCGGAGGCCACCGTCTCAAGCGAGATCAGCGAGACCTCATCCGCCGATGGATAGCGGAAACCGACGCCGTCGAACTCCAACGAGACGGGACCAGGCTGCAGGGCAACGGGATTGGCGGCCTCTTGAACGATCGGCTTGAGATCGAGTACCTCGAATACCCGCTCGAAGGAGACCAGTGCCGTCATGACGTCGACCCGCACGTTGGACAGCGAGGTCAGCGGCCCATAAAGCCGTCCGAGCAGGGCTGCCAGGGCCAGCAGGTCGCCCACCGAGAGTGTGCGATTGACCGCCATGACACCGCCGGCGCCGTACACGAGGGCCGTGGCCAGGGACGCGACCAGCGTCAGCGCGATGAAGAACACCGTGCGGCTCAGGGCGATCTTGACACCGACATCGCGAACCCGCCCGGCTCGCTCCGCATACTGCTCGTCCTCGATCCGGGGGTGTCCGAACAGCTTGACGAGCAACGCCCCCGCGACATTGAACCGCTCCGTCATCCTGGTGCCGAGCTCGGCGTTCAGACCCATCGCCTCATGGCTGAGCCCGGCAAGGCGACGACCCATGACCCTGGCCGGGATCAGGAAGAACGGCAGGAGGGCCAGTGCCGCCAAGGTCAACACCCAGGACTTGGTGGCCATGGCGGTAATGATGAAGAGCAGCGAGACGACGTTGCTGACGACGCCGGAAAGAGTTGAGGTGAAGGCCTGTTGGGCTCCGATGACGTCGTTGTTCAGCCGGCTGACCAAGGCCCCGGTCTGGGCCCGGGTGAAGAAGGCGATCGGTTGTTTCAGGACGTGGCTGAACACCTGGGTGCGCAGGTCGAAGATCAGCCCCTCGCCGATCCGCGAGGAGTACCACCGTTGAACCAGGGTCAGGGCGCCATCCAGCACCGCAATGACGGCGATGATCAGGGAGAGCCGGACGACGACATCGGAGCGACCAGGGGACACGCCCTTGTCGATGATCTGTCCGAACAGGAGTGGCGTGGCCACCACCAGCGCCGAGTCGAGGATGACCAGGGCGAGGAAAATGCCGATCTGGCCTTGGTACGGGCGGGCGTAGCTCATCACCCTCTTGGCCGTCCCCGGCGCCAGCTTGCGCTGAGCCACTGAAGAGTCGCGAGTAAGGGAACGAACCATGCCCCAACCGCCGCCGTGCATGGACATGCCGCCTCCGCTCTGCGCCTCTCCGACCCGGCGTCTAGCGGGCAGGGGCGCTTCTCATCATCTTCGTCGTCTCATCTTCGTCGTCCGGACGGACAACACCAAGATGGGATTCTTACTTCCCCGAACCCTGCACCATCGCCGTGAGCAGCCGCGCCTGTGCCTCTCGTTCGGCCTTGAGCTGTTCCGTCGGCGTGGCGTCGATCGCGTTGCGCAACAAGGGTTTGAGCTCTCTCACCGCAGCCTCCGGCGCCTGCAGTATGGCGTCCGCCAGGTCTCGCGCCGTGCCGTCGAGCTCCTGGGTTGGCACAGCCACAGTCGCCAGACCGATCGCAACCGCCTCCTGCGCCCCTACGAAACGGCCGGTGACACAGATCTCGAGCGCCCGCGCATACCCGACGGCACGGACCAGGGGTGAGGTACCCGCGAGGTCGGGCACGAGGCCCAGGCTGGTCTCACGCATGGCAAAGGCGACGTCGTCGGCAACCACCCGCAGGTCACAGGCGAGCGCCAGCTGGAATCCGGCGCCGATCGCGTGACCCTGCACCGCGGCGATCGTGATCGCGGGCACTTGCGCCCAGATCGAGAAACCACGCTGGAACTGCTCGATGGCATCCTCGAGATGGCCCTTGGCACCCGCGGCGAGGGCGAGGATCGACGGCTCGCCCGGCGCGCCTTGCGGCGTCAACATGGCCCGGTCGAGACCTGCTGAGAAGGATGGCCCTTCGGCCCGGATCACGACCACACGCACGGTCGGGGAGAGCCCCGCGCCAATCTCGGCCAACGCTGACCAAAGACTCGGCGCCTGGGAGTTGCGGCGTTCCGGGCGGTCCAGAGTGATCGTCAGAACGGGACCCGACTGCTCGACGCGGAGCATCGGATGAGGCTGCGACTGCGCGGGGTTCGATTGATCGGGCTGCGGCTGCACGGAGTTCGACTGATCCGCGTTCGACTGCTCAGGGTTGGACACGCCAGCGACTCTAGGCGAGCGCGACGAGGTCCAGATAGTCCGGACCCCAATGGTCCTCCACACCATCAGGCAGGAGCAGAACCCGCTCAGGCTCGAGCGCGGCAACCGCACCCTCGTCGTGACTGACGAGGACAACTGCGCCCTTGTAGGTGCGCAGTGCGCCCAGGATCTCCTCACGGGAGGCCGGGTCAAGGTTGTTCGTGGGCTCGTCGAGCAGCAGGACGTTCGCTGACGACACCACCAACAGGGCCAGGGACAGTCGAGTCTTCTCCCCGCCGGACAGCACGCCGGCCAGCTTGTGCACGTCGTCACCGCTGAACAGGAACGAGCCCAGCGTCTTGCGGGTGTCGACATCGCCCAGATCAGGCGCCGCCGACCTCATGTTCTCCAGGACCGTCCGCGTGATATCGAGGTTCTCATGCTCCTGCGCGTAGTAGCCGATCTTGAGCCCGTGCCCCGGCTCGACCTCGCCGGTGTCCGGTTCGTCCACACCGGCGAGAATCCGCAGCAGGGTGGTCTTGCCGGCACCGTTGAGTCCGAGCACGACGACCCGCGAGCCCCTGTCGATGGCGAGATCGACATCGGTGAAGATCTCGAGCGAGCCGTATGACCGTGAAAGTCCGGAGGCGCTCAGTGGCGTCTTGCCACATGACGCGGGGTCCGGGAAACGCAGCTTGGCCACCTTGTCCGTGACGCGCTCGCCCTCGATGCCCGCCAGCAACCGCTGGGCGCGCTTGGCCATGTTCTGCGCGGCCACTGCCTTGGTGGCCTTGGCCCGCATCTTGTCGGCCTGCGCCATCAAGGTGCCGGCCTTCTTCTCGGCGTTGAGGCGTTCACGTTTGCGGCGGCGCTCGTCGGTCTCACGTTGCAGCAGGTAGGACTTCCAGCCGATGTTGTAGATGTCCATCTCGGCCCGGTTGGCATCGAGGTGGAAGACCCGGTTGACAACCGTGTCGAGCATCGCGACGTCGTGGCTGATGATGATCAGCCCGCCCTTGTATGCCCGCAGGTAGTCCCGCAGCCACACGATCGAGTCGGCGTCCAGGTGGTTGGTCGGTTCGTCCAGGAGCAAGGTCGAGGCGCCCGAGAACAGGATCCGGGAGAGCTCGACGCGGCGGCGCTGTCCACCGCTGAGGGTCGCGAGGGGCTGTCCGAGGACTCGGTCGTCCAGCGACAGCGCCGAGGCGATCGCTGCTGCTTCGGACTCGGCCGCGTAGCCGCCCCTGGCAGTGAACTGCTCCTCGAGCCTGGTGTAGCGACTCATCGCCTTGTCGCGCGTCCGTTCGTCGGCGCTGGCCATCGCGCCCTCGGTGTCGCGCATGTCACGCATGATCGTGTCCAGGCCTCGCGCCGAGAGGATGCGGTCGCGGGCAACCATCTCGAGGTCACCGGTTCGGGGGTCCTGGGGCAGGTAGCCGATCTCGCCGGACGAGGTCACCTGACCTGCGGTGGGGGTGCCGACGCCGGCAAGAACCTTGGTCAGCGTCGTCTTGCCCGAACCGTTGCGCCCGACCAGCCCCACCCGGTCACCGGGAGCGATCCGGAACGTCGCCCCTTCGAGCAGCAGGCGGTGGCCTCCGCGCAGCTCGATGCCGGTGGCCGAGATCATGGCGGACTCCTGTCAGGGTGCGGGACGGACGGTCAAAAACGGCACACAGACAGACGCCGTATGGCGGAAGCGCCGTGCTGGGTTCGGTCTCAGTCTACGTTGCGATCACGACGGACGATGACGTGCCGTTGTTGACGTCCCATTGTTAGGGTCGCGAACGTGATTGCTCCCCTGACTGTTGGCTTCGACCTCGACCTCACACTGGTCGACTCCCACGAGCGCATCATCAGCGCCTACATCCGCGCCCTTCGAGATCTCGGTGTCGAGGTGAGCCGCGACGACCTCGTGCCCCATCTCGGGATACCCCTGACACACACAGCCGCGGCCGTCGCCCCTGCTGTCGATGCCGACGCGCTGGTTCTGCGCTATCGCCACTACTACGACGAACCGGATGCTCCGAGGACGCGACCGATGCCCGGCGCTGTCGACGCCCTCCGATGCGTGCGGGCAGCCGGTGGCCGCACGGTCGTGGTGTCGGCGAAGTTCACCCCTGCGGTGCACAACGCCCTGGCCGAGGCTGGCCTGACCGAGCTGGTGGACGTGGTCTACGGCGAGCTTTTCGCCAAGGACAAGGCCACCGCCCTGATCGCCGAGGGTGCCTCGATCTATGTGGGCGACCACCCGGGTGACATCGCGGCCGCGCACGCTGCCAACGCGTATGCCGTTGGCGTCACCACGGGCGCCAACGACGAGGCCGCACTGCTCGCCGCAGGCGCTGCCGTGACCTTCGCGAACCTTGGCGCTTTCGCCGCGTGGCTTCCCCATCACAACGTGCCCCTTTGACCTCAGGGTCGGCGAACGCAGCCGACGCTATGAGGGCCGACGCGTCTGGAACCGCTACACAGCAGTCGAGAAGTCGACGACAGCGGCGTCGGGCTCGGAGAGTGTGATTCGCACGGCGCGGGCACGGCGCAGGGCTCGTTCCAGAACCACAAGCTTGGGGTCCGGCAGGTCGAAAAGCTCCCTGCGTGGCAGCGCCGCCAGGGCGGACAGCCTTGCGTCGGCCAGGACGTCACGGACGAGGGCCTTGTCCCCACCCACCACCAGGGCGTCGCTGGGCGAGGCAAGCACGATCCTGAGTGCGTGCTCGATGACGGAACCGACCAGCCCGTCGGCCTGGTTCTTGCGGCGTCGGGCGAAGCGTTGCTGGGACCAGCCGCCAGCCGCGGTCCGCGACTGCACGTAGCGCGTGCCGACCTTGTGGGAAACCAGCGTCGGACCCTCGCCACGCCCCACGGCATACCCACCGCGTCGGACCAGAACCAGGGCCAGTCGATTCGGGGGCTCCGCCCAGCCGGCCAGCATGTCAAGCCCACCCGACGTACTCGCGGCAGAGGATCCACCGGAGGATCCGCTGGAGGAACGCGGGACGAAAGTCTCCAGGATCGCGGTGGCACCGTCAGCCGCAGACAACACCAAAGATGTCCCCGTGGATGCCGACGAGGTCCCGGTCCATGCCCACGTCAGCTCACCGTGACGCTCGACAAAGCCGTTGACCCACATCACAATCCGCTCGGGGTCTACCTCGATACGCCTCGCTGCGGCCTGGCTCACACGTTGAAGCCGAGAGTCGCGATCCGACACTATTCCGCCTTTGACCTGCGCAAACGTGGTAGTGAACATTTCCTCAATTGGGCCTCGTGCGATCCCCATGCTATTCGAAGAAGCAGCTACACCCTCGGGACGGATCGCACTTGGTCGCCAGCGACGAGCCTACCGGTGACAGGGCCCCGGCCTGGCAGCCCGCGATGAGTCCTTGGACGAGACTCACTGGAACGTCCTCCTGATGCGCTTGTCGGGCTTGGTGTCCCAATCGCAAAGGAGGACGTTCAATGAGCAACGGTAATGGAGTCTCCCGGGGTGATCACAACCGCAACGCCAGACTTTCTCGGCTCCGCGTGTTGGTGCCGGTGAGCAACGCGATCGTCGAGATCGATCTGGCCGATAATGAACAGATGGTGGTGGTGACCGACCATGATTCAAACGTCCTGGCGCGGCGGACATTCCGCTGCCGGGCGTGGGATCTGGGGTCGCCGTTGGACTGGGCCAGGGAGCATGCGGGCAAGGCGGGCTTCGCTGGGGTGACGGTGGCGTGTGAGCCGACCGGGCGCCGCTGGCGAGTGCTCGGGCAGCTGGCAGCCGATCGAGGGATGTCCTGATACCGGGTGAACAGGAGATCGCCCGGCGACAGAGAAAACTTGGCGATCTGCTCGCCCACAAGGCCAGAGACGTACTTGCAGTCGTCAAGGCCTACCCGACCGCGGAAGCAGAACAAGGCTTCGGCGTCTGTAGAAAAGCAGGGGAGTTGGCCGTCTTTCGCTTACCCCGGGGCGATGATCTTGCCGTCGGTGAGTCAGTGCTGACAGGCATGGCGGCCGGCCTGCCGAAGTNNCGCAGGATGTCGGCCTGCATCTGGGTCTCGATCCCCTCGGCGATGCCGGTTAGCTGCATGCCGTTGACCACCCCGCTCACACCCTGAGCGAGGGCGTTGGCCTGGCTGTCGCCAGCGGTGAGGTCGTGGACGAACCGAAGGTCGAGCTTGACCCCGGTCACCGGCAGGTCGCGCAGCACCGAGATGGAGGAGTACCCGGTACCGAAGTCATCGAGGTGGATGCCGACACCGAGCTCGCGCAGCGACGCCAGCGCGACTCGGGCGGAGTCCACCAGGCTCAGGACGGCGGTCTCGGTGACCTCGATCACGATCCG
>PKWT01000390.1 GCA_003132125.1 Micrococcales bacterium
GAGACCATCACGGGTTACCGCCTTCCTCGGATGGTTCAACGTGGCCATCGTGGCGCTGGTGGGAGTGTCCTGCTCGCCTTGTGCATTAGCGTTCGGCGTTTGCTGATGGTTTGGCTTGGACCCCGTCAGGCGCGGCATACGGCGATTGCGCGATGACGCGATGCCCAGCGCGCCTTATGGCTCCCCGGGACGGCCTAGCCGTCCGGGCGTGGTGAGGTTCCTGGTTGGATTCAGGGGTGGTTGATGTCGATCCCGTAGGCCGGAGGTTCGCCCGCGCTGCGGTGCGCTTGGAGTACGCCACTATCGGCTGGAACGCGCTCGAGGCCGCCGTCGCGGTCGGTGCCGGCATCGTGGCCGGCTCGGTGGCGTTGGTCGCCTTCGGTCTGGACTCAGCCATCGAGGTAGTCAGCGCCACGGTCGTCCTGATCCACCTGCGGGCAGTTCTGGTCGGCGCGGAGCCGAACGCTGCCCGGCAGAGGCGGGCGCTTCGCACCATCGCCTTCACCTTCTTCGCACTGGCCGCCTACGTGACGGTGGATGCCGCTGTGGCCCTCCTGAGGGCTGACCGTCCCAGCGCCAGCACCCCCGGGTTGGTCGTCACCAGCGCTGCCGTGGTCGTCATGCCGACCCTGGCGTGGGCCAAGCGCCGGACCGCCGGGACACTGGGCGCCCGTGGTCACGAATCGTCGGCTGTATTGCTTAATGCCGACGCGGCCGAGACGCTGCTTTGCGCCGCGCTCAGCCTGGCCACACTCATCGGGGTCGGCGCCAACGCCGCCTTCGGCTGGTGGTGGGCCGACCCAATGGCCGGGCTCGTCGTCGTGTACTTCGCCATCCGTGAAGGACGCGAGGCGTGGAAGGGCGAGTTGCTCGACGACGAATGACCCGGCCTGGCGGACCAGGGGTGCGCTCTAAGGGTTCCGCTGATACCTGTTGACGAGGACGACTGGCCCCATTGTTGTGAGGTCAGTGTTCACGTCGAGAGGGGTCGTGATGCAGTTCATCGGTGGTGGCTCGCAGCAGGAGTACGTGGAGCGGACTCGGGGTTTGGACCTTGCCGGCTCGGTAGTCGACTATGAGGGATGAAATCCACGCCATCCTCACCGTCGTGACCCATTCGCACGACGTGGCGGCGCTGATCGACCCGGTCGAGCGTACTCGCCGCGGGGACCGCCGGACCGGGCGGCGGCGTGCCGGTGTCGTCCTCGCCGTCGTATTGTTTCCGATCCTGGCCGCAACCGTCGCAGGGTTGGTGCTGTTGTGGCCGAGCGGCGCTAAGCCGCAGAGCCCGCTGAAGTTCGCCGCCGCCGGCGTCTCGTTTCCTCGGGGCAAGGTCTTGGCGATGACCACAGGGCCGTGCGGGAAGGGCGACACCGGCAGCCAGAACCCCACCCCGGTGCCATCGGCCGGCAGAGTCCCGATCTGCGGTAAGGCCACCGTCACCATCACTGAGGGCTCGGCCGCCGGCCACGTCGTGAGGGTCGCGGTGCCCCCGGAGGTTGTCGAGGCCGGAGTTGGCGCCGGGGTGATCCTGATGAGGTCGCCGGCAAGTACCGGCTCACCGGCGAGTTACTCGCTCTACGACGTTCAGCGCGACTTCCCGTTGGTGGCCATGGCGGTGCTGTTCGCCTTGGTAACGGTTGCCGTCGCTCGTCGGCGCGGACTGTTCGCCCTCCTGGGCCTGGGCTTCGCGGCGATCGTGGTGGTGGAGTTCATCCTCCCGGCACTGGTCCAGGGCCAGAGCCCGCTGTGGGTGGGGCTCACCGGCTCGGCGGCGATCATGTTCGTGGTGCTCTACCTCGCCCACGGTTTTTCGCTGCGCACCACGACGGCCCTGCTTGGCACGTTCGCCGGTCTGGCGCTGACCGCGCTGATTGGCGGCCTGGCGGTGGGTGCCACCCACCTCACCGGCATCACCAGCGACGACGACTCGCTGCTCGCACAGATGGCCGGTCAGATCGACCCACGCGGGCTGCTCACCTGCGGCATCATCCTGGCCGGGCTCGGCGTGCTCAACGACGTCACTATCACGCAGGCTTCGGCGGTGTGGGAGCTGCGCGAAGCAGCCCCGGGGATGGCGCCCCGCCGGCTCTACGGCACCGCCATGCGGATCGGCCGCGACCACATCGCCTCGACCATCTACACCATTGTCTTCGCGTACGCCGGCGTCGCGCTGCCAGTGCTCCTGATCATCGACCTGTACGGCCAACCCCTCGGGACCGTTCTCACGAGCCCCGACATCGCCGAAGAGCTAGTGCGGACCATGGCCAGCGCGATCGCCCTTGTCCTGGCGGTGCCGCTGACCACGGCCCTGGCCGTTGCAGTCGCCACCGCGGACCGGCGCAGCCTCCGCACTTCTCCTGACGTCGTGACAACGCCCCGCCACTAGCGGCGACGCTGTTCTTGAAGGGCTGAGGACGCAGCCGTCGTCAGGTGTCGAGGGCGATCTCGTCCGCTGTTCGTCGGCAGGGGGCACAGGTGCCGAAGATCTCGACGGTGTGATCGACGTCGGAGAAGTCGAACTTGCTGGCGATGTCGGCCGCCCAGCGCTCTATGGCCCGAGCCGTAACCTCTTCGGTGTGGCCGCACTTGCGGCACACCAGATGGTGGTGATGGGCCGAGGTTGTCTCACCGCAGTAGCGGTAGGTCGCCTCGCCGTCGGGGGACTGGATCACGTCGGCGGCGCCCTGCTCGACCAGTGACTGCAGGTGCCGGTACACGGTCGAGAGGCCAACCGGCTTGCCCTGTAGGCGTAGCGCCGCGTGGATGTCTTGGGCGCTGCTGAAGCCGGCGCCGTCGGCCAGGACCGAGCGGACCGCGCCGCCCTGGACGGTCGCGCGCTGCTTTGGCGTCGCCATGAGTTGCATCTTACCGGTAACCGTTATCAACAAACCGCGACAACTCACAAGGCAAGCCTCTATCGGGACTGGTTGTCATTCCTGCTAACCTACTGCTAACGACAATCACTCCCACTAACGAAGGACATTTCGATGAGCCGTTCCGGACCCGCTGTGACGCCAGGGCCACGCGCTCGACGCCGGGGCGCCCTGGCTGCGGCAGCAGCGTGCGCCACCCTGATGCTCGCGTCGTGTTCGACCTCGAGCCCGACGACCTCGGCCGCTGCGGGGGCAGCTGGGGGTAAGCCGATCACCGTGGTCGCGACGATCAACGCGTGGGGAAGTATCGCCGCACAGCTTGGTGGCAGCCGTGTCCGGGCGATGTCGTTGATTACCAACCCGGCGACCGACCCGCACGCGTACGAACCGACCCCGACCGATGCCCGCGTGGTCGCGGACGCGGACGTCTTCATCGAGAACGGCATCGGGTACGACCCCTGGGCGGCCAAGATGCTGGCCGCCAACCCGGTAGGCGGGCGCACCGTGCTCGACGTCGGCGCTCTGGTCGGCATCGCCGACGGTGGCAATCCGCACCGGTGGTATTCCCCCACCGACGTCCGGGCCGTGGTCGACCAGATCACCGCCGACTACGTGAAGGCAGACCCTGGCGACAAGGGCTACTTCGAGCAACGTAAGTCTGCGTTCCTGACCACCGATCTTGCGACCTACAACGATCTGATCAGCCAGATTCGGGCGAGGTACGCCGGGGTGAAGGTGGGGGCCAGTGAGTCGATCTTCTCCCCGATGGCACAGGCGCTCGGACTGGACCTGCTCACCCCTGCCAGCTTCCTGAAGGCCATCAGCCAAGGCACCGACGTCTCCGCGGCCGACAAGGCCACCATCGACCAGCAGATCTCCGGCAAACAGATCAAGGTCTACGTCTTCAACAGCCAGAACAGCACCCCGGACGTAGCCGCACAGGTCGCTGCCGCCAAGGCCGCGGCGATCCCCGTTGTCGCAGTGACCGAGACACTGTCCCCGGCAGGCGCCACGTTCCAGCAGTGGCAGTCCACGCAGCTACAACAGCTGGCGGCCGCGCTGCACGAGGCCACCGGGCGATGACCATGACACAGGCGCAGCCCCAGGCTGTTCAGGTCTCCGACGAACCGGTCGTGCAGCTGAGCGCAGCCGCGGCCCAAGTCGGTGGCAACACCATCTGGTCGGGCGTGGACATCACCGTCGGCCACGGCGAGTTCGTCGCCGTCCTTGGCCCCAACGGTTCCGGCAAGTCGACNNGGGCGACACAACCGCGACATCGGCTACCTGCCCCAGCGCCGCGCCTTCGACGCCGACGTCAGGATCCGCGGAGTCGACATCGTGCGACTGGGGCTGGACGGCGACCGTTGGGGCACCCCGGTCCCGCTGCTGTCACGACTGCTACGCCCCGCCGCTCACCGGGCACGCCAGGAGCAGATCGCCAGCGTGATCGACCTAGTCGGTGCCAGCGGGTATGCGCACCGCCCGATCGGTCAGTGCTCCGGCGGCGAGCAGCAGCGCCTGCTGATCGCCCAGGCCCTCATCCGGCGCCCGCAGCTGCTGGTGCTCGACGAACCACTCGACAGCCTCGACGTGCCGAGCCAGGCCGGGATCAGCGCCCTGATCCAGCGAGTCTGCCGCGAGCAGGGCGTCGCCGTGCTGCTGGTGGCCCACGACGTCAACCCGATCCTGACCTACCTGGACAAAGTCGTCTACGTAGCCGGCGGCACCGCAGTCGCGGGCCGGCCGGCCGACGTCATCACCGCCGACACCCTCACCCGCCTGTACGGCACCCCGATCGACGTGCTGCACGACCGCACCGGGCGGCTGGTCGTGGTCGGCCAGCGGGACGTTCCGGCGGAGCACCACTGATGGGACCCGGGCTCAGCTGGGATCTGACCTACGACGTCCAGCTGATGTTCAGCTACCCGTTCATGGTCAACGCCTTCCGTGCCGGAACCATCGTGGCCGTCATCGCCGCCACCATCGGATGGTTCATGGTCCTGCGACGACAAAGCTTCGCCGGACACACCCTGGCCGTCATCGGCTTCCCGGGCGCCGCCGCCGCGACCTGGCTCGGCCTCGCGACCGGATACGGCTACTTCGGCTTCTGTATAGCCGGCGCACTGGTCATCGCCGCCCTCCCGCAGCACACCGGTCGAACCGCCCCAGCTGAACAGTCCGCGGTCATCGGCACCGTCCAGGCCTTCGCACTCGCGCTCGGCTACCTGTTCGTCTCGCTCTACAAAGGCTTTCTGTCCGGCATGACCAACCTTCTCTTCGGCACGATCGTCGGAGTCACCAACACCCAAGTACTCGCCCTGCTCCTGTCCGCGGCGGCCTGCCTAGCCGTGCTCATCGCAATCGGCCGCCCGCTGCTCTTCGCATCCATCGACCCCGACCTGGCACGCGCCCGCGGCATCCCGGTCCGGGGCCTCGGCGCGTTGTTCCTGGTACTGCTCGGCGTCGCAGCCGCCGGGACCAGCCAGGTGACCGGCAGCCTGCTCGTCTTCGCACTCCTGGTCGCCCCGGCCGCGACCGCCCACAAGCTCACCACCCGCCCTGCTGTGGGTATCGCCCTGTCGATCGCCTTCGGCCTGCTGGCCACCTGGATCGGGGAAACCCTCGCGTTCTCCACGGTGTACCCGATCGGCTTCTGGGTCACCACCGTCTCTTTTGCCGGATACCTCGCCGCGAGTCTGTGGCGCGTCGTCACAGACCGCGCCGGGCCCAGCCCGCGGATCACAGCACCCGCGACAGCCCCGGCCGGAGCACGACCATGAGGCTCCAGTCTCTTGCGATCGCGACACCCGACCCCATAACCGCTCTGGGGCACATGCTCGCCCTCCCGTTCATCGTCCACGCCCTGGTCGCCGGCACCGCCATCGCCATCGTCTCCGGGCTCGTCGGATACTTCGTGGTACTGCGCGGCCAGGTGTTCGCCGGCGACGCACTCGGTCACGTCGCCTACACCGGCGCCTTCGCCGCCCTCGCCGTCGGCCTTGATCTGCGCATCGGGATGTTCGCCGCAACCATCGGCGCCGGACTCATCCTCGGCCTGCTCGGCGGCCGCAGCATCGCCGACGACGTCACCATCGGCACCGTCTTCTCCTGGGTCCTTGGCCTGGGCGTGTTCTTCCTGGCCTACTACACCACCCACGACTCAACCTCCAACGGCGCCGCCAACGTCAACGTCCTATTCGGAAGCCTCTTCGGGATCAGCACCCCGGCCATGTGGACGGCCGTCGCCGTCGCCGCAGTCCTGGTCATCGCCATCCTGACCATCGCTAGGCCGCTGCTGTTTGCCAGCATCGACTCCGCCGTCGCAGCCGCCGCCGGCGTACCGGTGCGAGCCCTCGGCGCCCTGTTCCTTGCCCTGGTGGGCGCAACAGCTGCCGAGGCCAGCCAGATCGTGGGCGCACTACTGCTGTTCGGCCTTCTGGCCGCCCCCGCCGCGGCGGCCCGAAGGCTAACCCCTGACCCATGGCGCGCACTATGGCTGGCAGCCCTGCTCGCCACCGCGTCCGTATGGGCGGGCATCGCCATCTCCTATGCAGCACCCACCCTGCCGGTCAGCTTCACCATCATGACCGCCGCCGCAGCGTTGTACGCCGGCAGTTTTCTGCGACGCGCGTCCACCACTGCCGACAACGTCGCAGTCCGGGCGAGCGTCATGTGAGCGGCGACAGTGTCTCTAAATACGACCTCGTTGACGCCCGAGAACGGCGAGATCAAAAGTGTCAGCCACCGCCCGGCCAGGGATCCGTTTGCGGAGACGGGTTCCTGAACCGGCCCCTGTGGTGGCTGATTGTCTCCGGTTGTGCTGTTCAGTGCGGTAGCGGTCCGCCTGCCAATACGATGACCACGCCGGCTAGTCCGGCAAGGAGCAGGGTGGGCACGACGCCGCGTCGGAGCGGCAGCAGGAAGAGTGCTGCGGCGGCGAGGACTGCGTATTGCCAGGGCTGGGTGAGTGCGCGAGCCAGGGGGACGGCTGAGCCGAGGATGGCGCCGATGGCGGCGGGTCCGGCTCCATCGAGGAAGGCGCGGGCGCGGTGGTCGCCTCGGATTCGATCGAAGCGACCGGCTCCGAGCAGGATGAAGGCGAAGGAGGGTGCGAACGCGACTGCTGAGGCGAGCAGCGCGCCGCCAAGGCCTGCTGCGGCATAGCCGACGACGGCGACTGTCTGGACGACCGGTCCGGGGGTGATTTGGCCGAGGGCGACGGCGTTAAGGAACTGACCTGCGCTCATCCAGTGGTAGCGGTTCACGGCGTCGGCCTGCATCAGCGGGATGATCACGAACCCGCCGCCGTAGGAGAGTGCGCCGACTTTCAAGGCGACCCAGCCCAGCGTGAGCACGATGCTGCTGCCTGCCGCTCCGGCGGCCAGCAACGGGAACGCCATGACCCCGCGGCTATGACCGGGTGGGCTGGGGTGCCGGGTGGTCAGTTCAAAAAGGCCACAGCCAAGCAACACCGCGACTAACCAGGGCCCGATTGCCGCAGCCGCGATCCCGCCGGCGACCAGGTAGGCGGTCCACCGCACCGTGTGGTGGCGGCGTGACCAGCTGGCGGGGATAAGGTTTGTTCCCGCTTGAACGGCGACCGCGGCGACTGCGGCCCCGGCGCCGGCTCCGGCGCCCAGGACCCATTGTGGTGGTGAGCCGGCAAGGAACAACGCAGCCAGGGCGAGGATGAGAATAAGCCCGGGAATGATGAACGCGCCGCCGCCGACCAGTGCGCCGCGACGGCCACGAACGCGCCAGGCGCAGTAGATCGCCAACTGGGTGGAGGCGGGACCGGGAAGCAGGTTGCAGGTGGCGATCGCGTCTTCGAATTCGGTGGAGTCGATCCAGCGCCGTTGTTCGACACACAGCGCCCTGAGCAGTTTGATGTGGGTGGGCGGCCCGCCGAAGCCGATGCAGCCGATCCGGCCCCACTCGCGGAGCACAGTGAGCAGTGCCGGCTGCGCACTCTGCTCGCCACCACCACGGCGGGGTGCTGATGAGGTCATCAGCCCTCGCTGGGGCGCTCACGTGCCCGCTGGCGCGCAGCGAGGACTTTGCTCGCCTGAGTCTGGGCCGGGGCAGCAGATTGGGCGGTAACCCCGCCGTCCCCTGGCCCGGGCTTACCTGGCCCTGCGCCAACCCCCGACAATGCGCGGGCGGTCTTGAACAGTTCCGTAGCCGTCCCCGTCACGTGGCGGCTGCCGGGTCCAACGCGGGTGACAGGTTGAGCCTGACGCGGGTCGCGCCGGGACGGCTGGAGATCTCAAACGCGGCATCGATCAGGCTGGCGCGTTCCTGCATCCCGGACAGCCCGAGGCTGCCTTCCCGGACGTTCGCTGGGTCGAATCCGCAGCCGTCATCGACCACCTCGAGGCAGAGCCGGCCAGGGTCGTGGGCGAGTCGGACCACGACCCGACTCGCCTGCGCGTGGTGTTCGACGTTGTGCAGCGCTTCCTGAGCGACTCGGAAGATGACCAGCTCCTGCTCGGGACTCAGCCGCGGACGTTCGCCCTGTTCCTCCAGCGCCATCCGGATCCCGGTGCGTCCTGCCAAGTCAGTGAGCAACCAGTCCAGCGCAGGCACCAGCCCCAGATCGTCCAGCATGGACGGGCGCAGGGCCTCGCAAAAGCGCCGGATACCGTCGATGCACCGTTGCAGCGTGTCGTCGACATACTCAAGCCGGACGCGCTCGCCCTGCGATCCAGGGAGACTCTCCAGGGATGCCTTGGCGATAACAAGCTCCTGCACGGTTTCGTCGTGCAGCTCGCGGGAGAGACGGAACCGCTCTTCTTCCTGCGCCCGCAGCGCCAGCCCGATGTACCGCTTGAGCGAGGCCTGGACTTCTGCCAGTCGCCGGTTCGCATCTTCAGCCGCCAGCTTCGCACGCCGCTCCTTGTCCTTCGCGTGCCGCTCCTTGTCGACGCGAATCGCGACCATGGAGCCGAGAAGTACCAGGAAGGCGAGCTGCATAACGACCCCGATCCGTCCCGCTCCGCGGTGCAAGAGGACGATGTTGGGAGCCGTCAGCAGGGCGCACCACAGCCCGGTCGGCAGGGCACCTTCGAAGCCGAAGTTCAGTGCCGCGTAGAGGACCGGGATGAAGTAGATGGAGACGGGGATCAGGTAGAGGTCATGCACGTCTTCGAGGGCGCCGGCTGTCTCGATGGTCGTGTGTGCGATGGCGATGGCGAGCACCACCAATTGCACCATCCAGAAACGCCGATCGCGCAGTCGCTCCTCGAACCTGGGCCAGTAAGAGTCAGTCGCGTGGGCCATCCGGCTGTTCAACCTCCTCCAGGCGCAGCAGCCCTGCTCTCACGGCGAAGACCACCGCCTCGGTGCGGGAACCCACCCCGAGCTTGGCGAAGATACTCCCCAGATGCCCCTCTACCGTTCGCACACTCAGTTCCATGGACCTGGCGATCTCCTTGTTCGCGGCGCCACGCGCGACCCACGCCAGGACCTCGGATTCTCGCTCGCTCAGTCGCTGCCAGGTTACCGGCTCGACCCCGCTGTGCAACCGGGGCAGGAGCCGGCGGAAGACCTTGCCGGCGATCTCGGGACTGAGGACCGTGTCACCCTCATGGGCGCTGCGTACCGCTGCCGCTAACTCGGGGCCTTGCACGGTCTTGAGGAGGTAGCCGGCCGCTCCCGCCTCCACGGCTGCCTCGATGTACTGCACGGCGTTGTACAGGCTCAAGATGATGACGGCCACCGCCGGAGACTTCCGTTTGATCGCGCGGGTGGCCTCGATGCCGTTCTCGTCGCCCATCGAAATGTCCATGAGCACCACGTCGGGCGATAACAGGGCCACCATCTCCTGGGCCTCCCGCGAGTTCCCAGCCTCCCCGACGACCTCAAGGTCGGGGTCATGCTCGCAGAGCCGCTGGCGGACACCAGCCCTAAACAGTGGATGGTCGTCGACCAGCAGGACCCGGATCCGGCGAGTCTGCTCTTCGCCAGCGGGTTCGTCTGAAATGCCCACCGCACTGCCATCGCTCTCGCCGATCAACCGGTCACCTCCCACCGTCCTTGAGCCCTCACCCACACAGCCGACGCTCATGAACGTTCGGGTTGGCCGGTCGTGACCACTTCAGATATTCGTGACATCTGATCCCCAAGGGTAGTTGTCGGGTGTTGTGGATGTTGTGCGGTGGACCACCGTTGGCTTGGACGGGTGAGATCCTTGCGGATCCGCCGTTCGAAGGCCCACGGAGCGAACGGCACGAACGCGACCGAGAAGGCGACCGAAGTGGTCCGTAGCGGCCAGCTCAGCAGTCGGGCGACCGCGGGCACCAGCAGAACGTACGCCGTGAATGCGGCGCCGTGAGCGGCTCCGACGACGGCGACTATCGGGGCGCCATACCCGGTCACCCAGTGCACGACCGCGACGAGGAGGATCGCGGGCAGTAGTCCGCCTTCGGCGTAGGCGGCGAGCTGGAAGGCACGCAGTAGGACGGCAGCCGCCGTGTCCGCGGGAGTTGTCGTTGACATCTGGGGCGTCCGGGTCATCCGGTGACGAACAGCCGGGTCACGACGACTAGGCAGACCAGGCCGCCGCCGAGCCGGGCCAGCCCCTTGCCCCGGTCGGACCGGAGCATGGTGCCGGCGTTGTCGGCTACCGGAACCAGACTGAACGCGAGAGCGGCGTAGATGAGGTGCAGCCATTCCTTGGGATGGTGGTCGGCCACCAGCAGCGCCACTCCGACTGCGGCGGTCATGGCCACGACCAGCACGACGACCGTCCGGGTGCGCCCGGCGGCGACACCTGCCGGACGTGCCCGAACGGCTCGGACCGCGCCTTCCAGGGTGGCGACGACAACCGCCAGCGTGGACGCGATCGCGAACATGACGTGCAGGTCGAGTGCGAACATCGTCCAATCCTGTTCGGTGTTGTGCGAACAGCGCCCGACCCTGATGTCTACCAGGGTCGGGCGATGTACGCCTGAGTCAACCTATGGGAGTGATGATGTTGGTCAGCGTGCCGATGATCATTACGACCCAGAACAGCGCGATCGCCGTGAACGCCCAGCCGCGTCGGCGCCAGCTCAGCGCCTCGGCCCAGCTGCGCGGCGCGTCGGGACCGCCACGATCCAGGTATGGGACGGCGATGAGCGCCCCGGCCATGAGCGCCAAACCGATGACCGTGCCCCAGATATCCGGCTCCATGCCGAAGGCGATTGCCACGAAACGGTTCATCCCATGGGTCCAGCCGATCGGGAAGGTCGGCGTGATCCCCAGAGTGCCCGGACCGTGCTTGGACCCGAAGAACTCCGAGGTCGGCAGCAGCTGCGGCGCAGGACCGGCACCGCGGCTGAAGAATGAGATCACCAGGATGACACCGAGGATCGCGGCGCCGTAGACAAACCACGACTTGACGTGCGAGCCGAAAGAGGAGGTCCGCCCGCTCGGCTTGTGCCAGAACGGCAAGGAGATGCCCTTGACCTTGATCAGGTAGTAGTGCACCGCGATCAGTGCCAGCAGCACGATCGGCAGGATGGCCACGTGCATGACGTAGTACGGGATCAGCAGGTCTGTGGCTTTCGGAATGACCTTCAGGTCGGCGTGGGTGTAGTTGAACACCTTGTCCAGCCCGACGGCCTCCAAGATCTCCGACATGTGCCAGGGGACCGCGAACCCGCGTTCGTCCCAGTGCAGGGTCTCGCCGGTGATGCTGAGCAGGAAGACGACCCCGGACAGGCCCACGCCGACCTGCCACAGTCCCTTCTTGGATCCGCGGTACCCCCCGCTGAAGAAGGCCCGCATCATGTGGATCATGACCAGCGCGAAAATGAGGTACGCGTTCCAGTAGTGGAAGTTGAGTACGACCGACCAGCCACCCTCGTGCAGCAAGGTCTTGGTTATGTCGTAGGCCCTGCCCGCATCCGGCAGGTAGCGCATGGCGAGCAGCATCCCGGTCGCGAGCTCCAGGACGAGTGCGATCGCCAGCACGCCACCGAGGATGTAGGAGAGGATGTTGGTCTCCACCGGGATCATGTAGTCGCTGATCATCCCCCGCACGCCGAACTGATCCTTCACACGGTTGGGAAGCGTGTCAGTCGCCGCGCGCTTGCCGGCCGATTTGTCGTCGCTCATGGTGCGTTCCCCCCGGAGCCGTGCAGTGGAAGTTTTCTCATTTCCGCCTCTTTTGTCAGTGTCTTGCAGTTGCTCACATCGTCGGCGGAGGGCACCACTTGCCGCATGCGCGATGCCACGCTATCGAGGCAGGTGATTCCACCTGCCTGCGGAACTCGCGGTAACAGCTTGGGTTTCCGATGTGGGGTTGGGCCGCTGTGCTTCCTGCTCGCGCGCAGGCCGCCTACTCCCTGCCTCGATGAGCCACCTGCTCGACAGGGCTGCCCGAGAGCATGAACGCCATCCCCGGCCCGGCCATGGCACGTCCGTGAGCCTCCAGGCAGTTCCGGAACGCCCCTCACCGACTACGTCCGGTCGTGTATTTCGTGGTTGACCAAGCGTCCCGATTGTGGATCCTCCACCGGGCACTGCGTCTCCATGGTCGCACCCACATCGCCGCCCTGGGCCGGACCGCCCGAGACCCCGCGCGATCCCTCAGCATCCTCGGTATCGCAGGACACGCCGAGTTGGTGGGACTCGCAGATGTTCATGACCACCGACGCTCGGGTTTCGTCCAGTTGCGGCACCTTCGAACTGTGGACCGCCTCGCGCTGTTGGTCGACCTCGTCGACAAGTGGTCTGACCTCTCGATTCCGTTCGTGAAGTCGACAAATACGCCGACTTCACGAACGGAATATCGCCTCTTACACGAAAGAATAACGCTACCAACGACTTTCAACACGAAATAGCTATTTCCAAGTCTTTATGAATAGCGGCACGCATGCTACCAATATTGGTAAGTCGGGCCGCTTTCGGGCGGCCCGGAAACGTGTTTACCGATGATTGTTGGTTGGTGTTGGAAATGCATGGTGGCTTAAAGGTGTATCGCGGTTCGCCGGCTGCTGCGCGTACCTATGTCGAGGCCGATCGCGGCCGTGCTGATGACTACTACCTGGGCCAGGGAACGGGCCTGGCGGACCGCTACGTGGCCTCACCGGGATTGGGGGAACGTCCGGGGGTACGGCCTGCGGGGACGCTGACCGGCGACGCCTACGAGGCGTGGGTCGGCGGGTACGACCCCGACACGGGCGGGGCGAAAGGACGTCTGCGCGCCGATGACCAGGCGGTGCGGTTTGTCGAGGTCGTGGTCAACGGCCCGAAGTCGTGGTCGTTGGCCGCGGTCCTGCATCCCGAGATCGCGGCGGCCTATGACGGCGCGCAGGACCGCGCGGCCGAGCAGATCATCGGCTGGCTGGCCGAGCACGCCACCACTCGGGTCGGGCCGCGGGGCCGTCAGGTCCAGGTCCCAGTGCAGCAGATTGAGGCGGCGGTGGTGCGGCACT
>PKWT01000317.1:0-201 GCA_003132125.1 Micrococcales bacterium
CAACCTGGACGCAGATCTGCGCGATGGGCTACGAGATCGGCGGCATCGGTGTCATCGGCGGCGACGTCGTAGCCGCCATCCTGGACCGGTTCGACACCCGCATCGCCCGGGTCCTGCTCGAGGAACGCACCGGGGTGGTGATCGAGACCAGCATCACCGCATACCTACCCAACGCGGCGATGCGCCGATTCATCCGACAAC
>PKWT01000317.1:229-3661 GCA_003132125.1 Micrococcales bacterium
CCTGACCATGACCCCAGAGGGCGACTGCACCTGGACCGACCCCCACCACCGGCAGTACGCCACCCACCCGGTCAACCACCACGAGCTCGCAGCCTGAGACGTCAGCCCGAATGATCTGAGGTGCCTCAGTACCCAGCGTCGTGCCTTGTTGAGCTTGCCTTGTGGAGCCTGCGTCGTCGCGGCAGGGGCGTCGAGGCTGGGGCCGGATATCCTGAACGTCATGTCATCCGAGCGCGCGCCGCAGTCCTCGCGCGCCCGGAACCCACGAAGGCGTCCTTCCAGGGGCAGCCGCGGCAAGTCACCAGATACTCGGTCGACCCGTATCGCCCTTCGTCTCGCGTCGGTGCCCAAGGTCACCTACCCCGAGGACCTGCCGATCACGGCTCGCAAGGCCGATATCGCCGCGGCCATCCGCGACCACCAGGTCGTCATCGTGGCGGGAGAGACCGGCTCCGGCAAGACCACACAGCTGCCCAAGATCTGCCTCGAGCTCGGCCGCGGCGTCAAGGGCATGATCGGCCACACCCAGCCTCGACGCATCGCCGCCAGGTCCGTGGCGGAGCGCATCGCCGAAGAGCTGCACACCGAGCTCGGGACCGCCGTCGGATATCAGGTGCGCTTCGCCGATCACTCCAGCGCCAACACCTTGGTCAAGGTCATGACAGACGGCATCCTGCTCGCCGAGATGCAGCGTGACCGCGACCTGCGCCGATACGACACGATCATCATCGACGAGGCCCACGAACGCAGTCTCAACGTCGACTTCATCATCGGTTACCTCAAGCAGCTGCTGCCGCGCCGGCCTGATCTCAAGGTCATCATCACGTCGGCAACCATTGACCCGCAACGATTCTCGAGGCATTTCGATGACGCGCCCATCATCGAGGTGTCCGGGCGCACCTATCCGGTCGAGGTGCGCTACCGACCGCTGACACAGCTGAACGATAACGGCGGTGTCGACATTGACCAGGTCACCGGCATCTGCGAGGCCGTCGAGGAGCTGTGGACCGAGCACCGCGACTCGGGCGGAGACATCCTCGTGTTCCTCTCCGGGGAGCGTGAGATCCGGGACGCCGCAGAGGCGCTGAACGGCATGTCCTTGCCCCACACCGAGATCCTGCCGCTCTTCGGGCGTTTGTCGGCCGCCGAGCAGCACCGTGTCTTCGGCCAGCACACCGGTCGTCGCGTGGTCCTTGCCACGAACGTCGCCGAGACCTCCCTGACCGTGCCCGGCATCCGGTACGTCGTGGACGCCGGGACCGCACGCATCTCGAGGTACAGCCAGCGCACCAAGGTGCAACGTCTCCCCATCGAGCCCATCTCGAGGGCGAGCGCCAGCCAGCGGGCAGGTCGCTGCGGTCGCGTCGCTGACGGCATCTGCATACGGCTGTATTCCGAGGAGGACTTCGAGACCAGGCCTGAGTTCACCGACCCCGAGATCCTGCGCACCAACCTGGCCTCCGTGATCCTTCAGATGACCTCGCTCGGGTTGGGGGACATCGCCCGCTTCCCGTTCCTCGATCCGCCGGACTCACGCCAGATCGCTGACGGCGTCAAGCTTCTGGAGGAGCTCCAGGCAATCGTGCCGGCTGATCAGGCGACGGACCCACGCAAGCGACTCACGGCATACGGCCGCAAGATCGCCCAGCTGCCCGTCGACCCGCGCATGGCCCGGATGGTGGTGGAGGCCGAAGCGAACGGTGCGCTGCGAGAGGTGCTCATCATCGTCTCCGCCCTCTCCATCCAGGACCCGCGCGAGCGCCCCTTGGACAAACAGCAGCAGGCCGACGAGAAGCATCGACGGTTCGCCGACGAGCACAGTGACTTCTCGGGGCTGCTGAACCTGTGGAACTACTTGAAGGAGCAGCAGCAGGACCTCTCGGGCAGCGCATTCCGCCGGATGTGCAAGAGCGAGTACCTCCACTACCTGCGGGTTCGCGAATGGCAGGATCTGCACAGCCAGCTCAAGGCGGCCTGCAAATCCCTTGACCTGCAACAGAACTCATCCGAGGCCGACCACGACGCGATCCACAACTCGCTGCTTTCGGGACTTCTCTCGCACATTGGCGTCCGCGACGTCGAGAAGCGCGAATACATCGGCGCTCGGGGCGCGCGCTTCGGAATCTCGCCGGGCTCGTCGCTCTTCAAGAAGCAGCCGCAGTGGGTCATGTCGGCCGAGCTCGTCGAGACCACCCGTTTGTGGGCGCGCGTCAACGCACGCACAGACCCGGCGGCGATCGAACGGCTGGCCGGGCATCTGGTCAAGCACAGCTACAGCGAGCCGCACTGGGAGAAGAAGCGTGGCTCGGCCGTCGCACTGGAGAAGGTCACCCTGTATGGCGTCCCACTGGTTGTCGGACGCAAGGTCGGCTATGCCCGCATCAATCCTGAAGAGTCGCGCGATCTGTTCATTCGCAACGCATTGGTGGAGGGTGACTGGGAGACGCATCACCGTTTCTTCCACGACAACCGAACCCTGGTCAAGCGCCTCACCGAGCTCGAGGCCCGGGCGCGGCGACGAGACATCTTGGTCGACGACGAGACGCTGGTCGACTTCTACGACGCGCGGCTGCCGGCCGATATCGTGTCCGGCCAGCACTTTGACTCCTGGTGGAAGCAGACCCGTCGGGAGCAGCCCGATCTGCTGACCTTCACCGAGGACCTCCTGGTCAGTGACGATGCCGATGCGGTCAGCGCCGACGACTACCCACAGACGTGGGCCCAGAACGGCATCAGCCTGCCGCTGACCTATCAGTTCGAGCCGGGAGCGGCTGCCGACGGTGTCACGGTCCATATCCCCCTCGATGTCCTCAACCAGGTCGACGATGACGGATTCGACTGGCAGGTGCCTGGATTGCGCGAGGACCTGGTGATTGCGCTGATGAAGTCGCTGCCAAAGGCAACCCGTCGCAACTTCGTCCCCGTGCCGGATCGCGCCCACGCCGCTCTGGAGTTGATCGACCCCGCTGATGGTCTTCTCACCGATGAGCTTGCGCACTCCCTGCATGAGATGACCGGTGTCCACATCCCCGCCGAGGAGTGGGACTGGTCGAGGGTGCACGACCACCTGCGCATGACGTTTCGGGTCGAGAACGGCGACGGGAAGGTCGTCGGGGAGGGCAAGGACCTGGCGGCCCTTCAGGAACAGCTGGCGCCGCAGTTTCGGCAGACGATCCAGCGGGCCGCAGCATCAATCGAGCGACGAGGGTTGCAGGGGTGGGCATTTGGCGACCTCCCAGCGACGTTCGAACAACGGGTCGGCAACCGGGTCATCCAGGGCTTTCCGGCGGTTGTTGACCACGGTGACAGCGTCGCCGTCGAGGTCCTCGCCTCGCAGCAGGAGCGTGACGCGGCAACGAAGCTCGGTGTCCGGCGCCTCCTGCTGCTCAACACGACAGCCCCGTGGAAGCGTGTGCTGGCGCTGTTGACCAA
>PKWT01000139.1:0-11601 GCA_003132125.1 Micrococcales bacterium
AGCTCGACGTCGCCCGGCCACACAGCGGCTGCCTGGGCACGGCATACGGCGGGGTCGTTCCACGGGGGGATGTGGGTGAGCATCAGCCGCTGCACTCCCCCGGCATCGACCGCGGCCTGAGCCGCCCGGCTGCCGGACAGGTGGATGTCGCGTGCAACATCGCGACCATCGACGAACGCCGAGTCCGTCAGGACCAGGGCTGCGTTGTGGAACAACGGTTTCAGGCCGTCGCAGGTGTCCGTGTCGCCGGTGTAGGCAAGCGCCTTGCCGTCGGCCTCGACCCGGATGCCGTAGGCCTCGGCGGGGTGGTTGACCAGATGAGGGGTGATGGTGAAGGGCCCGATGTGGACTGCCGCACGATCGACCAGCTCACGGAAGTCGAACTCGTTGTGCATGCCGTCCGGCGGCGTCATGTCGTATGCGCGGGCCATGCGTTCGCCAGTTCCTCGGGGGCCATAGACGAGGATCCGGCTGCGCGAAACCACAGTGGGGCTGTACTTCTGGACGACATAGAGGCCGCAGAGATCGAGGCAGTGATCCGAGTGCAGGTGAGTCAGCACCACGGCGTCGATGGCCAACGGGTCAATGTGTCGTTGGAGCGTCCCCAGAGCGCCGCTGCCGAGGTCGAGCACGAGGTTCCAGGGGCGACCTTCGTACTCAGCCTGGACGAGATAGCAGGACGCCGGCGAGCTCGGCCCGGCGAAGGATCCGGAGCACCCGACGATGGTCAGCCTCATCGTGCCGATGCCACATGATCGGTGCTGGCGCGCACGACCTCGGGCCCGAGGAACCGGCGGGCGAGCCGTTCGAACTCCTGCGGGTCCCCGGTCGTGAGGAACTCGTGCTTCGGTGGCGGCAGGTCGTCGGGCCGCAGCATCCGAGCATCGGCAAGCAAACGGAATACGTCCTTGGCGGTCTCCTCGGCCGAGGAAACCAGGGTGACGTTCTCGCCCATCACGTAGGAGATGACACCGGTGAGCAGGGGGTAGTGCGTGCAACCGAGGATGAGCGTGTCGACGCCCTTGGCCGCGACGGGCTCGAGGTAGGAGCGCGCTACGGCGAGCAGCTCATCGCCAGAGGTGACACCGGACTCGACGAACTCGACGAACCGCGGGCAGGGCTGGCTCGTGACCGCGATCTGCGGGGCTGCGGCGAACGAGTCGATGTAGGCCTTGCTCTGATGTGTCGCCTTCGTGGAGATGACGCCGACGTTGTTGTTGCGGGTGGCGGCGACGGCTCGGCGGACCGCGGGACGGATGACCTCGATGACGGGGACGTCGTAGCGCTCGCGAGCGTCGTGGAGCACCGCGGCCGAGGCAGAGTTGCAGGCGATCACCAGGGCTTTGACGCCGCGATCCACGAGGCTGTCGAGGCATTCGAGCGAGAACTTGCGGATCTCGGCGATCGGACGCGGTCCGTAGGGCTGACGGGCGGTGTCACCCAGGTAGATAACGGACTCGTGCGGCAGCTGGTCCAGGACCGCGCGGGCAACTGTCAGTCCGCCGAAGCTGCTGTCGAAGATCCCGATCGGTGAGTCAGCCACGCAGCCGAGCGTAGCCGCGGGAGCACGCCGATCCCGAATCTGCGCGACGTCGGCTCCGTCACAGGCGGGACGCCCAGTTTCTTCGGGCAACACAACGCCGCACAGTTGCGGGTCGGCTGGCTCAGGACATGAGGGCTTGGGTGAGGGACTCCTGAAGCCACGTCATGAAGTCGTAGTACGCCGCGAGGTAGAGCTGGGGGTCATCTTCTGACGCCGCCTCGAGCCGGTCCTGGAGCGCATCCGCGTCGTCGTCGGTGCGCAGCCCCAGCCGCTCGCCCAGCAGCAGCCGTACGTCGGTCAGTGCGACCACCATCGCCTGGGCCTGCGCCTGGTCCAGCTTGACCTTGTCGCCCTCTGCAGCGAGCAGCGCCTCGATTGCCGTAGCCAGATTGGCCGACTTCCGTTCACGCAGACCGTGCTCGGTCAGTCGNNGCCTGAGGGGTGAGCGCCGGGTCGCCCAGCGGTCGCACTCCGAGGGTTGCCACCAGGTCGTCGAACGCGTCCCCAGTCGGCTCCCGGTGTGCCGGCTCGAGGAAGTCCTGGGTCTGTTGCAGGAGCGCGACGACGACCTCGCGCTCGACGTCATCGAGTCGGGCAACCAATCGATCACCCTTGCGCTTGAAGGCTTTTGCCACTCACTCATCCTTCTGGAAGGTTGCCCAGAGCCCATAGCCCTGCAACGCCTCGGTATCGCGTTCCATGGTCTCGCGCGGGCCGTTCGACACGACGGCGCGACCCTTCTGATGGACGTCAAGCATGAGCTTCTCGGCCTTCTCGCGGGGGTAGCCGAAGTATGTCTGGAAGACGTACGTCACGTAGGACATCAGGTTGACCGGGTCGTTCCACACGAGCGTGATCCATGGCGAGTCCAACGACGTGTCCTCGGCAATCTCGGTGCGAGACAGCTCCGCGGGGGCAATAGACACGTCTCCACAATAGGCTGCGAGCTGTGACCAGTACCTCACCAACCAGCACCACACCAACCAGCACCACACCAACGAGCGCCGGACCGGCCAGCACCGCGCTGTTGACCGACCACTACGAGCTCACCATGCTCCAGGCCGCCCTGCGCAGTGGCGCGGCGTCGCGCCGCTGCATCTTCGAGGTGTTCGCCAGGGGGCTCCCGGAGGGCCGCCGCTACGGCGTGGTGGCAGGCACCGGACGCCTGCTCCAGGCAGTCCTCGACTTCCGGTTCGACGACGCCGAGATCNNTCGACCTATCGCTTCACCGGCAACATCAGCGGGTATGCCGAGGGCGAGTGTTTCTTCCCGAGGTCTCCGCTGCTCATGGTCGAGGGCACGTTCGCGGAGTCAGTTGTCCTTGAGACCGTGCTGTTGTCGATCCTGAACCACGATTCGGCGATTGCGTCGGCGGCATCCAGGATGACCAACGCCGCCGGTGACCGCCCCTGCATCGAGATGGGGTCGCGCCGGACGCACGAGTGGGCAGCCGTGGCAGCGGCCCGGGCGGCATACGTCGCGGGATTCGCGACCACCAGCAACCTTGAAGCCGGGCGCGCCTATGGGGTGCCCACGAAGGGGACGAGCGCCCATGCGTTCACGCTGCTCCACGACAACGAACGCGCGGCGTTCGAGGCGCAGGTCGCGAGCCTGGGGGTGGGCACCACGCTCCTCGTTGACACCTATGACGTCACGGCTGCGGTCAACCTCGCGGTCGACGTCGCCGGTGTCGGGCTCGGCGCCGTCCGGCTCGACTCCGGCGACCTGCTCGTCCAGGCCCGTCAGGTCCGCGCTCAGCTGGATGCGTTGGGAGCAAACAACACTCGCATCGTCGTGACCTCCGATCTCGATGAGCACTCGATCGCTGCGCTGGCCGCCGCACCTGTCGATGCCTACGGCGTCGGGACGGCCCTCGTCACCGGATCGGGCGCGCCCACGGTGGGCCTCGTCTACAAGCTGGTCGCCCGCGAGGATGAGGCGGGGCTGCTGATCGACGTGGCCAAGAGGAGCAAGGACAAGGTCTCGATTGGTGGCCGCAAGTGGGCCATGCGACGGCTGGACGCCGGCGGTGTGGCGGAGGCGGAGGTGATCGGAATCGGCACGGCGCCCGCCAACGACGGCAAATCCTCACCCAACCCCCGACCCCTGCTGGTCGAGCTGATGCAGGAAGGCGCGATCGTCGCTGATCTTTCTCTGGACGCCGCGCGAAGGCGTCACGAGCTCTCACGCGCTGAGCTGCCGCCCCACGCGCTCAAGCTCTCGCGGGGCGAGCCGGCCATCCCGACGTACTTCGAGGACCAACGCCGCTGAACCGCCTCGGCTAGCGTTGGATCCATGTCCGCCAATCTCACTCGAGCCTTGATCCTGGTCGACGTGCAGAACGACTTCTGCGAGGGCGGGTCCCTCGCCGTGGCCGGTGGCGCCGAGGTCGCGCGAAGGATCAGCGCACACGTCCTCAGCCATGGCGACGAGTACGCCGTGATCGTCGCCACTGCCGACTGGCATGACGACCCGGGCGCGCACTTCGCCAAGGACCCTGACTACGTCAGCTCCTGGCCCGCACACTGCAGGATCGGCACCGACGGGGCGCTCTTCCACCCCGCCGCGCAAGCCGCCTTCGAACAGGTCGAGGCAGTCTTCCGCAAGGGTCGCCATTCGGCGGCATACAGCGGGTTCGAGGGTTTCACGACGGAGGGCGACAGCCGAGTGGCTCTTGCCGACTGGTTGCGGGACAGGGCGATCGAGCAGGTTGACATCGTCGGCATCGCCACCGACCACTGCGTCCGGGCGACGGCCCTGGACGCCGCCGAGGAAGGCTTCGAGACGACGGTGTTGCTCAACCTGACGGCTGGGGTGGCGCGCCAGACCACCGACGCCGCACTCGCTGCGATGCGCGATGCCGAGATTGAGCTCGTCGGCGCCCCACTCGTCGCCTAGCCAGCACCGCCAACCAGCACCGCCAACCAGCACCGCCAACCAGCACCGCCAAGTATCTTCATCGTTTCTTCATGGTTCCTCGCCAGGAAGGCTGCACTGTGGGGTCATGCTGGATATGCCCGGCAGGAGCCGGGCATATCCAGGAGGAGTTCACCATGATGGGTTGGTATGGCGGCGGTATGGGTCCGGTCGGATGGCTCGCCATGGGTTTGTTCTGGCTTGTCCTGCTCGGGCTGATCGTGTGGTTGGTCGCGCGGCTGCTGCCCGGAAGCGAAGGTGGGACGACGCGCAGTGCGGGTGAGTCCGCGTTGGAGATCCTCGACCGCCGGCTGGCCAGCGGGGAGATCGACCTTGAGGCCTGGCAGGCCGCGCGGGCTGCCCTCGTGGCCGCCCGCCGCGACACGCGGTGACCGGCACCCCTGTCCGGGCGCTGGTCGTGGATGACGAGCCGAGCCTGGTCCGGGTGGTCGCCGGCTACCTGCAGCACGAGGGGTTCGTGGTGAGCACGGCAGCCGACGGGGAGCAGGCTCTGGCCGCGGCCCGACGCGACCCGCCTGACGTGGTCGTGCTCGACCTGATGTTGCCGGGGATCGATGGCATCGAGGTATGCCGTCAGCTGCGCACCTTCACCGACGCGTATGTGATCATGTTGACCGCCCGCAGCGAGGAGGTCGACACGCTCATCGGCCTGTCCGTCGGGGCTGATGACTACATGACCAAACCGTTTTCGCCGCGGGAGCTGACCGCCCGCATCCGCGGCCTGCTTCGCCGACCGCGCCTGAGCGCCCCCACCGGAACTGACCCGCAGGTGCGCACGGTTGGCGACCTGCGCCTGGACCCGCAGTCCCGGGAGGTCTTCGCGGGGGAGGCGCCCGTGGAGCTGACCCGCATCGAGTTCGACCTGCTGGACGCCCTGACCGAACGACCCAACCTCGCCTACACCCGCCGCCAGCTGATCGAGCGGGTCTGGGGCCCGGACTGGGTCGGGGACGAGCACCTCGTCGACATTCACATCGCCCACATCCGGAGCAAGCTCGACGACGACGCCGCCACGCCGCGCTACATCCTGACCGTCCGCGGTGTCGGCTACCGGATGGGTCCCGGGTGACTGGCCGGATGACTGGCCGGGTGAAGGCCCAGAAATCGACTCGCCAGCCCCGCCTGCTTGGCCTGGGTCTGACGTGGCGACTCTTTGCCGCGATGGGCCTGGTCGTCATCGGTGGCGCGGTCACCATGCTGGTCGCGGTGCTGCTCGTCGCCGAGCCGGCGTTCCACGCCCACCTCACCGAGGTCCAGCCACCCCTGTCCGAACAGGCCCACGCCCACGTCGACGAGGCCTTCGCAAGTGCGGTGCTCATCGCCCTGGCCGTGGGAGTGCTCGTCGCCCTGGTTGTCGCCCTGGTCGTGATGTGGCTGGTTGCGCGGCGACTTGCCGCCCCGGTGGCCGAAGCTTCCGGGGCCGCGTACCGGATCGCTGACGGCGACTATCAGACCCGCCTTCGGCAACCGGGTCTTGGGCCCGAGTTCGACCAGCTGACCACCTCGTTCAACACCATGGCCCGCCGGCTGGCGACCACCGAACAGACCCGCCGGCGCCTGCTGACCGACCTGGCCCACGAGCTGCGCACCCCCCTGGCCTCGATCGAAGCCACGATCGAAGCGGTCACGGACGGCATCCTGCCCAGCGACCCGACAACCCTGGCGACGTTGACCGAGCAGTCCCAGCGGCTGCACCGGCTCGTCGGCGACCTGTCGGCGGTATCGCGGGCCGAGGAGCGCCAGCTGAACCTGAACCCGGTCCTGATCCCGCTCGAGGAGGTCGTCAGCGGCGCGGTGGCAGCGGCACAGGCACGATTCGAGGCCAAAGGCATCAGCCTCACGGCCAATCACGGCGACGCCATCGGCCAGGTCATGGCCGACCCCGACCGGCTCGCCGAGGCGCTGGGGGCACTCCTGGACAACGGCCTACGGCATACCGCCCCAGGCGGAACCGTCACCGTCGCCACCACCCGACGCGGCAACCAATGCCGGATCGTGGTGACCGACACCGGAGAGGGTTTCGACCCTGATCTGGCCGCCGAGCTGTTCGAGCGCTTCTACCGGGGCGACTCCTCCCGCACCGCGAGCGGCGCCGGAAGCGGCATCGGGCTGACCATCGCCAAGGCGATCGTCACGGCCCACCACGGTGAGCTCAGAGCACACAGCGACGGGCCCGGCAAAGGCGCACGATTCGAGATCACGCTGCCCGTCGCCGCTCGCACCGTGTAGCCAACCGCCCCGCAGGTCGCTTGTTGTCAGCCAGCCGTCTGTTTCGCCAACCAGACCCGCACGGCGGGAATGTCCATGCCGTCGCTGCTCTCCACCAGGTCCTTCAACTGGGTGGAGGTCGGCGTGTCCAGCGGGGCGCTGAACTGAGTCAGGACCTCCGCGGCGGTGATCGTCGGGAAGGCGTCGACCACCTGCTGCACCGTCATCGACCCCTTGACATCGGCCGGGTCTGCAGGAGCCGCAGGGCCCGTGCCCGTGCCCGTGCCGCCTTCCTTCGAAGGTGTGTCTGCCTGGGCCGTGATCGACGTACCGGTGGTGGCCCAGAACCCGGCACTCATGAACCCGACTACCACCAGGCTCGGAATCATGAGCAATGCCAAGACATACATCACGACCGGGACCCGGCGGGTGCGCAGACTGGTCTGTGTCGGCACGGGGTGCCGCCCGCGAGGGATGGTGAGGTCCTGTAGCGACGTGGTGGCGTCACGGTGGCTGGTTCGGTGCGTGAGTCTCATCGTGCGACCTCCAGCTCGGTGACGGGCTCCGGGTCAGGCTCGACCGTCGCCTTCGAGCGGCGAGGAGGGAAGGTGGGCATGGCCAGGGTCACGGCCAAGCCCTCCTGGCTGGGGCAGGCCCCGACGCACTCGAGGCAGCCGGTGCATGACGCGTCGGTGACCCTGGTGCGGGTGTTCACCGGGATCGCCATCGGGCACGCCTTGTTGCACAGGTCGCAGTCGAGACAGGCGGAGTCGTCTCGCTGGACGGCGATCGGGCTGAGCTTCCCGGCCAGCGACAGCACCGCACCGAGTGGACACGCGTAGCGACAGAACGGCCGCTCGATGAAGAGCGCCAGCACCAGGGTGGCGATCAGGACGGCGAACGCGAGGCTGAACTCGAACTCGGCCACCGATAGCAGCGCAATCCATGGGTCAGCTTCGCGGAAGACCATCGTCCCGGTGGCCGCTGCGCCGATGATTGCCCATGCCAGCACCAGCCACCGGCCCCAACGCAGGAGCCGGTCGATCCGATGCCAGCGCTCGGTGCTGGCATCGCGCTCCAGTCTGCGTCGCAGTTGTCGTAGCCCCGGTACCCGGTCGGTGACGGCGCGCCCGGCCTTGTGCACCATCTCCTGGATCGTGCCGAGCGGGCAGAGCCACCCGCAGAAGAACCCCCGCCCGGCGAGTGCCAACACCAGCACCGCGACGGACAGCACCAGACTTGAGGTGTGCACGTGCGGCACCGTCCGCCCGGTGGTCACGAGGGTCCAGAGGGTCTCGAAACCTCCCAGTGGGCACCACGCCTCCGCGGAGTCCCCCCCGGACGTCACCTTGCGCACTGCCTGCCAGCCCACAAGGGCGATCACTGCGCCCTGGACGGTGTGCCGGGTCCAGCGGACCTTGGTCCGCCAGGCTGCGGGGCGGCGTGGAACGCGGACCCGAGCTTCGTCGGCCGCGAGCCTGCGGTCCGTTCCTTCGCCTTGCACATTCATCGGTGTCTCCTCCGTCAAGTGGGCGGCAGGCGTGCCCAGAGGCTGCCTCGCCCAGTCAGGCTGGTCGACGAGTCAAGAGCACCGATGGATCTGAGATGGAGGTCGTGTGGAGGTGACCACGAAGAGACACAATCTCCATTGGCACAGGCCAAACCTGTTGTGCGGGAACGAGAAAGGGCCCGGATCTCTCCGGGCCCCTCACTCACAAGCAGAGCCACTAGGACGTGACTTGCCAGCAGCCACCACGCTGTGGCTGCCTTGTCGCGCCTGTCAGACGGTCTGCTTCGACTTGTCCGCGGCCAATGCGTAGAAGAACAACGCCACGGGCCGGTACATCGCATGGGCGAACTTGGTGAACGGCAGGAGGAGCATGAGCTCCATGGCCACTGCGACGTGGAACAGGAAGACCCAGTATCCCCACGCCGGCGCATTCGGAAGGTAGAGCGCCACCTCGATGAAGAACCCGGTAGCGCCGGTGATCCACAGCAGCACCAGCAGGAGCCAGTCCGACGCCGTGGTGAACTGCGCCGCTCGGTTGACCTGGCGCAACCGGTTGACCATGAACATGCTCACGCCGTACACCAGGGCGATCCCGGCGAGGGTCCCGATCAGGCGGGAGGGGTACCACAGCGGGATCGGTGTCCCGGTTTCCTTGACCCCGATGAGAGCAAGGCCCCAGTCGAGGATGGTCGCACTGAACAGGCCGAGGAAACCCCAGATTGTCAACGCATGGATCAGCCACCGCCTGCGGTACAACGGCTCGACCGGGTTGTCGTCCTTGCAGTCCTCGCGGTACCGGCGCTGTCCCAGCGACTCGATCCCGAGTGCAGACCACAGTGCCTTGAGAGTCTTTGACAGTGGGGCACTGCCTCCGAAGACCGTCGAGAGGCTGACCCCTTCACTTCGTGCGACCCGGCGAGCCATCGAGGTGATGCCGAACACCCCTGACAGCGCGAGGACACCCATGACGGCGACGCCGGTCCAGTGGATCAGCCCCTCGGGGATGAATGTGAAGAGCGCGAGTGACGCTCCATCCTGCGGGCCGTGGGATGCGTACATGAAGACGGCGAAGAACGCTGCCAACACAGTCGCGATGATCGACCCCGTGACTGGTCGGGTGTACAGGATCCTGGCCAGCCCGGTGGGCTCGTAGCTCGCGATGGCGTACCGCCGGGCGGCCGCCATGAACTCACTGGGATCGGCCTCGGTCGGGCAGCTGTCGGAGCACAGACCGCACTGGTAACAGGTCCACAGCTCCTTGCTCGAGAGCAGCTCGTCCCTCATCCCCACCTGCGCGTACCGGATGATGCGGCGCGGGAACGTGCTGTCGTTGTCCACCAACGGACAGATCGCCGTGCAGGTGCCGCAGCTGAAGCATGCCGAGACGTCGGCCGCTCCGAAACGCTTCAGATCGGACAGGAGCTCGGTGTCGATGAACCTGGTCGTCGTGGTGGTCACGAGGTCGCCTCCTGGTGGACGCTTGCGTAGCGGAAGTAGCCCTCATCGGTCGGGTCCTCGACCTCGACCAGGTGGCCGTAGCGACGCATCCCCATGACCCAGAACAGCACCTCGTTGGCTGGTTCGCCGATGTGCTCGGCGATCTCGGGGACGGTCAGAGGTCCCGCCCTCAGTGCCCAAAGGATCGGGCTGTGCATCATCGGCTCCTCGCGAATGATCTCGCGGGGGTCCCTCAGCGTGGTGCTCATGCGACTGGCTCCTTCACCAAGCTCAAGCTGTCGATCGAGGCCCGCATCTGGGCATCGGTATATCCGAGCAGGTCGATCGCGTCCTCCGGGCAGACCGGGACGCACCCGCCGCATCCCTTGCAGACGGCCGCGCTGATCTCCGCCACCTTGCGCCCATCGGTATCAACTGTGGTGATGGCGTCGTACGGGCAGCTGGCCAGGCACGTATCCGTGCATCCCGCGCAGGCCGCAATGTCCACCGTGGCCACGAGCGGGTCGAGCTCGGCGAATCCCTTCAGGAGGATCCCCGCACTCTGGGTGACCGCAGCCAAGCCGGACGCAACGCTCTCCGACAGGGTCTTCGGACTCTGGCAGGCACCCGCGATCATCACACCGGCCACGACGGTCTCGACCGGGCGCAGCTTCGGGTGGATCTCGTTGTAGAACCCGTCGACGCCGACCGGGAGCTTCAGGACGCTGGTCAGGCCCTGGTTCTGGCGCGGCACCATGCCGGTGACGAGCACCACCAGATCGGCAGGGAGCGTGAGCTCCTCGTTGCCGGTCTGGGTGTCCACGACGGTCACTGCCAGGCGTCCGTCGGCCATCTTGGCCACCGAGGGCGGGGTCTCGTCCGGGAACTTCATGTACACCGAGCCGCGCTCGCGTGACTCCGAGTACATGAGCTCGAACTTGCCGTAGGTCCGGATGTCGCGGTGGAGGTGGTACTGGCGCAGCGTGGAGTCGCGTTTCGCGATCTTCAGCGAGGCGTGCACGGTGGCTGCGCAGCAGAACTTCGAGCAGTACTCGTTGCCGCCCGCTGGCTGCCGGTTGCCGACGCAGTAGACATAGGCGATGGTGCGGACCGGCTTGCCTTTGTAGATCAGCGGGCCCTTGGAGCCGTCGACGAGCTTCGTGAACTCGGGCAGCGTGACGACTCCGTCGATGCCGTACCCGAACTCGCCGACCTCGGGCTCGTAGGTGTCGAACCCGGTCGCGACGACGATGGTCCCGACCTCAGCCGTGACCATCTCGTCCTGGCCCTTGATGCGGACCTCCGTCACGTAGTTGCCGAAGCTGCCCGACTTGGACACCAGCTCGGCGTCGGTGTGGACGGTGATCGACGGCCGCTTCGCGACCTCCGCGAGGAGGAAGTCGATCTGCTCGCGGCCGCTGTGCTCGTTCGGGTACATCGGGCCGAGCTCGGCAACCCACCCGCCAAGGGTGGACGCTCGCTCGACGATGACGACACCAAGCCCGATGTCGGCCAGACCGACGGCTGCCCGCAGGCCGGCGACCCCGCCGCCGACCACCATGGTCTTGGGCAGCGTCTTGACGACGAGTGGCTCGAGGGGAGTTGACAACCTCGTCTTGGCGACACCGGCCCTGACCAGGCCGATAGCCTTTTCGGTCGCGCCCTCGTGGTCGTCGGTGTGGGCCCACGAGCACTGCTCGCGAACGTTCACCTGGGTGTAGGAGTAGGGGTTGAGGTCCGCCCGCTTCGACACGCCCTGGAAGGTGATCTGGTGCAGCTTGGGCGAGCAGGACGCCACGACAAGGCCGTCGAGCTTCTTCTCCTGGATGGCGGCGACCATCTCCTGCTGGGTGCCGTCGGAGCACGCGAACAACGTGGTCTCGGAGACCACCACGTCGGGCTCGTCCTTGAGGGCGTCGCGGACCTTGGCCACGTCGACGTAGTCGGAGATGTTCCCGCCGCAGTG
>PKWT01000139.1:11613-11768 GCA_003132125.1 Micrococcales bacterium
GGCTTCGGGCTGCTCGCTCATGCCGGAACCTCCGCTGTGATCTGCATGGTCTTTGTGTGTTCGAGGTGGGCGGCGACCTGGGCGACTGCCGCTCCCGCGTGCAGGATCGTGTCGACGATGTCCTTGGCGCCGGCGGACGTACCGGCGACGAAGAC
>PKWT01000139.1:11788-12000 GCA_003132125.1 Micrococcales bacterium
AGCTTCTCCACGTCCCTGTTCGGCTGGATGCCCACGGCGAGCACCACGAGGTCGTACTCAGCCTCAACGATCTGGCCGCCGTTCTCGATGTCCTCGTAGCGCAGGATGAGGTCTCCGTTGTCCTTCTCGGTGATCTTGGCCACGCGCCCCTTGATGTAGGTGGCGCCCATGTCCTTGGACTGCTCGTAGAACTCGTTGTAGCGCTTGCCGGC
>PKWT01000139.1:12009-18401 GCA_003132125.1 Micrococcales bacterium
CCGGACGTCTTGTCGCGTGATCCGGTGCACGAGACGTAGGCGATGCGGTCAGGCACCTTCCCGTCGCCGGGCCGAAGAATCGTGTTGAACGGACGTGTCGGCGCGAGCAGGCGATCCATCTGCGTGCCCGTGATGACGTTCGCATAGGTGCCGTAGCCGTATTCCGGCTTCAGGTCCGCTGCGAAGAGCTTGTAACCGGTCGAGACGACGACCGCACCGACCGTGAAGTCCGTGGTCTTCTCGCGTTGGTCGAAGTTGATGGCGTCAGCAGGGCATGCCTTGACGCACTCCTGGCACTCCGAGCAGACGCCGCAGTCCATGCAGCCACCGGCGCCGGCCCTCGCCTCTGCCTCGGTCATCGCGGGCTCGAGCTCGCCGAAGTCCGAAGGAGCGGGCGAGAAGGTGGTGCCCGCGACGATGGGCGCCCGGTCGGAGTAGTTCGTCTGGCGGGCCATGACCTCGGTCTTGTCCACCACCCCGAGCAGGTCGTCCAGCGCCGGGAAGATACCGAGCGAACGCCCCTGGACGAAGTTGTCGATGGAGAAGGCGGCACGCCGACCGGCGCCGACCGCCCGGGTGATGTCGCTCGCCCCGGACGTGACGTCACCGGCTGCGAACAGGTACGGAACCTCTGTCTGCAGGGTTGTCGGGTCGACGGTGATCCGGCTGCCGTTGGCGACATTTGTCAGGTTCTTGAACGGAGCCGTGTCAGGCGCCATCCCGATCGCCGAGATCACTGCCTCGCACTTGATCACGAACTCGCTGCCCGCGACCGGCTCGGGGCGGCGACGCCCCGATGCGTCGGGCTGACCGAGCACCATCTTCTGGCAGCGCAAGCCGCTCACCGCGCCGGAGGTGTCGCTGACAACTGAAACCGGAGCGACGAGGAACTCGAAGGCGACGCCTTCCTTCTCGGCGTCATCGACCTCGGCGATATGGGCAGGCATCTCCTCGCGACCGCGTCGGTAGGCGACCTTGACCTCGAGCGCACCGAGGCGTCGAGCCGTTCGTGCGGTGTCCATCGCGACGTTGCCGCCGCCGACGATCACGACGCGCTTACCGGTCAGGTCGGGCGCCTCGCCGAGGCTCACCTGCCGCAGGTAGTCGAGTCCGGTGAGCACGCCGTCTGACTCTTCGCCCGGCACGCCGAGTGAGGTCGCCAGCGGCGTACCGGTCGCGAGCAGTACGGCGTCGTAGCCCTCGGCCTTGAGCGCCTCGAGGTCATGCACGGGCTTGGAGGTGACGATCTCGACGCCGATCCCCGTGACGTTGGCGATGTCCAGCTCGACGACCTCCTGCGGAAGCCGGTAGGTGGGCAGGGCGTGGCGCAGGAAGCCACCGGCCTGGGCCTCGGCCTCCAGGATCCGCACCTGGTAGCCGATGCGGGCAAGCTGCCAGGCCGCGGTCAGGCCGGCCGGCCCGGAGCCGACGATCGCGACGCTCTTGCCATTCGGCTCTGGGCGGTCGATGCCGGCGTTGCCCAGCTCGTCGTAGTGGCGGTCGGCGACGAAGCGCTTGAGGCGCCGGATCGGGATAGCCGCCTCGAGGTCCCCGCGGCTGCACTCGCTCTCGCAGGGCGCGTAGCACGCCCGTCCCAGTGTGCCGACCAGCGGCGTTGCCTCCAGGATCAGCTGGAACGCTTCCTCGTACTTGCCGCTGCGGATCAGCGAGACGTATCCGTGAGCCTTGATGCCTGCCGGGCAGGTGTCGATGCACGGTGAGGTGCCGGCCCGCTGGATGACGGCCTTCTTCGGCACCGCCTGCGGGAAGGCGATGTATGCGGCACGGCGCGCGACCAGGTTGTAGTTGAACTGGTCGGGGACCGCGACGGTGCAGGCGGTCTCGCACATGGAGCAGCCGGTGCAGGCTGCCCAGTCGATGAACGTGGGGTTCTCGCGCACCTTCGCGTGGAACAAACCGCCGGCGTCCCGTTCAATCCCCAGGACCTCGCTGTAGTTCTTGGTCGTGATGTTGGGGTGGTTGATGGTCGACGACATCTTCGGGCCGGAGATACAGCTGGCGCAGTCGAGGGTCGGGAAGACCTTGCTGAGCAGGATCATCCGTCCGCCGACGCTGGCCTCTTTCTCGACCAGCAGGACCTTGTGGCCCATGTCAGCGAGCTTGATCGACGACTCCATCCCACCAATGCCGCTGCCGATCACCATGACGTCGTAGTCCGTCTGCGTTGCTAGTTCGTTGTCCATCTGTGGCTCCAAGTTCGTTATCCGTCAGTGCCGCCCCACAAGCCCGGCGAGGTCTTCAAAAGGCGAGTCCTCGAAGAACAAGGTCCTGGCCTGAGTGGTTCTAGATCCTGAGTCGTCCTAGATCCTGAGTCGTCCTAAATGAAGAGGTTGACCCTCGCCTCGTCTGTGTCGCCCAGGTAGCTCGCAACCCCAGCGAACTCGAGACCGTCGATGAGCTCCTCTTCCTTGAGCCCCATCACGTCCATGGACATGGTGCAGGCGACCATCTTGACGCCCTGTTCCCTCGCGGAGGCGATGAGATCTTCCAGGGGCATGACCTTCTGCTCACGCATCGCCCGTCGCATGAGCTTGGGACCCACCCCGGCGAAGTTCATGTGCGACATCTGCAGGCGTCCTGGACCCCGGGGCATCATGGTGGAGAAGGCCTTCTGCAGGGGAGTCTTGCCGCTGGTCGCCACCTTCTCGGGGCGCCGTATGGCGTTGAGGCCCCAGAACGTGAAGAACATCGTGACGTCGTCGTCCATCGCCGCCGCACCATTGGCGATGACGAACGCCGCCATCACCTTGTCGAACTCCCCGCTGAACAGGATGATCGTCTTTCGTGTCGTGGTCTCCACTGTCTCGGCTTCTCTCTCCGGCTTCTCGTCAATCATGATGCGACCGCGGTGATGGGACCCAGACCCGTCAGCGTCTGAGAGAACTCCCGCATGTAGCCGACGAACGGCTCAGCACACACCGAGCACAGCGCGGCCATCTTCAGCCGCTGGGGAGCGATCCCCTTGGCCTTCATCAGCTCCTGCGCCTGCTCGATGATCCGGCCCGTCCGTTTCCCGCAGTCGTCCAGGAGTGCGCACTCATCCCCGTCGGAGCCGATGAACACCCCGTCGAGCCCTTGCTCGAAGGCGTGCAGGATCCATCCGGGTTTGAGCCCGCTGCTGCAGGGGACGCTCATTGTTGAGACCTGGGCCGGGTAGTGCATGTGCCTGCTCCCGGCCAGGTCAATGCCGGGATCGGAGATGTTGTTCGTCGAGAAGACGAGGATCCTTGGCTTGAACCCAGTCGCGGTAGCAGTGGACACAGTCAGCTCACTTCATCTTCCGCAGGAACAGCTGCAGGTAGCCGGCGTCGTCGATCGAACCGAGGAAGTCGTGACCCATCTTCTTGCACCACGCGGGCAGGTCCTTGAGCGTCCCGGTGTCGGAGGCGAGCACTTCCATGACCCCGCCGACAGGGATACTGCCGATGGCCTTCTTGGCTGCCAGGATCGGTCCTGGGCACGAGGTGGCCCGTGCGTCGACGACCTGATCGGACTTCAGCTCTCTGAGCTCCTCGACTGCAACTGTCATGGTGGTTCCTTCTGAATGGGGCGCGTGACGATGCGCCATGGTGTCTTCCTCTGCGTCTGGATCGACGCACTAAAAACATACCCCTAGGGGTAACCGACCAAGCCCGTCTGAGGAGGGGGCCGGACCCACCGGCCAGACCGCCTGGGCCGGGATTTCGGGCACGCGTTTGGTGATCGTGCGCAAACCAGCCGTGACCTGCAGAGGCCACCACTGATGACTCGGCCCTCCCTAGGGCCAAAGGTCCCTATTACCCCATGGGGTATGTCACAAAAGTATTTTCAACCAAGACAGGCTGAGGGCAGGTCGAACCAGCGCAGATGCTCGAAGTCTGCGGACAGCTGGCCTTCCGCGGGCTCCCCGGATGCCGGCGTGGCCGCCTCGAACGTGGCCCTGGCTTCCGCGAGGTAGCGCTGCAGCTCGGACTCCGGCGCGTGGTCCTGGTGGCGCGGGTACCGCATGGCGCCGTGGCCGTCATACGTCACCTGGCTCAGTCGCAGCGGAGGCTCCGCCGGCCCCTGACGGTGCCGCCAGAGTCCGGTGCTCGGCTCGAACCGGTAGTCGCCCAGCAAGCGCCACCCGTCCTTCGCCACCAGTCGCACGGCCTCGACGATGTAGATGAAGACCGCCTCGGAGATGAAGTAGTTGAAGTTCACCCGGACCCAACCGGGCTTGATGCCTTCGCACCCTTGGGTGATCTCGCGGTCGAACTCCCGCGACTGGTCCAGGTCGATGCCCAGCAGTCGGTGTCCATACGGGCCGGCACAGGAGCAGCCGCCGCGGGACTGGATCCCGAACAGGTCGTTGAGCAGGGCGACCACGAAGTTGTGGTGCAGGTATCGGCCGCTGGGGGCGCGTACGACGAACGAGAGGATCGACAGGCGCTCGGCCTCGAGGTTGCCCAGGATCTGGATCGACGGCTCCTGCTGCCACGCATTGACGGCACGCCGTAGAAAGGCTTCTTCGTGCGAACGGATCACGTCCACCCCCACGGCCTGTTTCAGCTGGAACACCAGCCCGGCGCGGATCGCCTCGACGATGGCAGGGGTTCCGCCTTCCTCGCGCTGAACCGGATCGTCGAGGTAGCGGTGGTCGCTCGGGTTGACGTATGCCACGGTGCCGCCGCCTGGGACGTCAGGGACCCGGTTTCGCAGCAGCTCGCGGCGCGCGACCAGGACACCGGGGGTGCTGGGGCCACCGATCAGCTTGTGCGGGCTGAGGAAGATCGCGTCCTTGTAGGACAGCGGGTCGCGCCCCGGTCCGCCATACATCTCGATGTCGACGTAGGGAGCGGCCGCGGCGAAGTCCCAGAAGGACAGCGCGCCATGGCGATGTAGCAGGGCCGAAATGCCGTGGGCGTCGCTCACGATTCCGGTGACGTTGCTGGCAGCCGAGAACGAGCCGATCCGCAGCGGCCGGTCGGCGTAGGCCACCAGCTCCCGTTCCAGCTGGGCGGCGTCGATGTGTCCGTCGGCATCCTGGGGAATCACCACCACGTCGGCGATCGACTCGCGCCAGGGCAGCTCGTTGGAGTGGTGCTCGAAGGGTCCGGTGAACACGACGGGGCGCAGGCCGGCGGGGATGCTGTCGCTGAGGTGATAGGTGTCGTCCAGGTTCGAGGGGATGCGCAACCCCAAGATGCCGACCAGCTTGTCGATCGCCCCCGTGCATCCTGACCCGGCGAAGATGACCGCAGTGTCCTCGTCCCCACCAACCGCGTCGCGGATGATCGCCCGCGCGTCCTCACGCAACCGCGTGGTTTGCAGGCCGGTGCCGCTGGACTCGGTGTGGGTGTTGGCGTAGCGGGGCAGCACCTCGTCCCGGATGAAGTCTTCGATGAAGGTCAGGGCCCGGCCCGAGGCCGTGTAGTCCGCATAGGTCACCCGGCGTGGTCCGTACGGCCCGGGCAGTACCTGGTCGTCGCCGATGACGGACTGGCGGACTCGAGCCAGCAACGGACTCTGGATCGGCTTACGATCGCTCATGCTGGGAGCGTATGCCGGTTGGTCACCGGCCGCCGGGGCTGGGAGCCGGGACCAAGGACCCTTATGTTAGGAATGCCCCCAGGGGTATACAGGTTGAACTGGTCAGAACACTCAAGGCCGTGGTCGCCCGGACGTTGTGTCGTAGGTCGTCACCCGATTGAGGAGCCTTACATGAGCATCGAAGTCGTGCCCCCCACGCGCATCAGCAAGGGTGCCTTGCCGACATGGAAGTCAGTGCTGGCGGTGGTCGCCCATCCCGACGACGAGTCGTTCGGTCTCGGCGCGATCCTGAACGCCTTCGTCCTCACGGGAGCCAGGGTCGAGGTCCTCTGCCTGACCCATGGTGAGGCCTCGACGTTGCATGGAGCCCCCGGAGAGCTCGCCACGGTGCGCGGGGCAGAGCTGACCGCGGCGGCCGACGCGCTCGGGGTGGCCCACACCACGCTGCAAGACCACCCTGACGGCGCTCTCAGCGAGCTGTGCCGGACCAGACTGGCCACCGAGGTGGTCACCGCGGCCGAGTCCTCAGGCGCCGAGGGCTTGCTGGTCTTCGACGGTGCAGGGGTGACCGGTCACCCCGACCACGTGGCCGCCACCGCGGCGGCACTGTTGGCGGCGGAGACGCTCAACCTGCCCGTCCTGGCCTGGACCCTTCCGGAAGCCGTTGCGGCACAGCTGAACCAGGAGCATGGCGCCGGCTTCATCGGGCATCGTGACGAGGACATCGACGTGCGCGTGACCGTCGACCGCGCACGGCAGAGGGTTGCCTGCCACGCCCATGAGAGCCAATCGCTCCCGGGTAGCGTCCTGTGGCGTCGACTGGAGCTGCTCGCCGACACCGAGAGCCTTCGGTGGCTGAG
>PKWT01000139.1:18421-26848 GCA_003132125.1 Micrococcales bacterium
CTGGCCTCGTGCGTGGCCTTCTACGCGCGTCGTTACCTGGCCCGGCACAACCTGCCCACGGAGGGGCTCGCGGTCGAAGCCACGTTCGACATGGGATCAAGACCTGCTCGCGTCGCCGGGGTCACGCTGCGAGTCATCCTTCCTGACGGCATCCCAGCCGAACGCCGTGACCCACTGCTGGCCGTTGCCACGCACTGCACCGTGCACAACACGCTGGAAACGACACCCGACGTCTCGATCACCCTGTCGGACGCCCCTGCCGGATAGCTGGCGCACCAGACGTTCACACCACGCGATATCGGAGGAACATGACCCAGGCCAGATCGACGTCAACCGAGCCACGGCGAACGCTGCAGGCGAGCGCCCTCGCCCTGCGCGGCTGGACACCGCGCCAACGCCTTGCTGCGGCGGGCTTCAGCGTCACCTTCGCCCTGCTGATCGGGATTCCGACGGTGCTGATCCCCAACCCGGTCTTCGGTCGAGAGATTCCGGTCCACGCCTGGAACTACCCAGTGTGGGTCGCCTCGTCGATCCTCGCGGGGATGCTGGCGGCGACCTATGTCAGAGGAACGCGTGGCGTCGCCGAGACGAAAGAGGCAGACGACAACGCGGATGCTCCGAGCCGGCTCGGGATGGTCGGCGGCGTGCTGGCCTGGTTCGCCGTCGGCTGCCCGGTGTGCAACAAGATCGCTCTCCTCGCACTCGGATACTCCGGTGCAATCACCTGGTTCGCCCCCCTGCAGCCCTTCCTCGCCGCCGTGGCCCTCGTGACAACCACAGGAGCGCTGTTGATGCGCCTTCGTGGACAGACCTTGTGCTCGACGTCGCCCTCCGTGATGGAAACCGCGGTCAGTCGCCGCTGAGCAGCTCGTTGATGCGGTCGGCCAGCGACATCGGGACGACGGTGTCGGCGTCGCGTAAGGCCCCCATGGCAGCTCTCGTCCCCACGAGACCCGCATAGAGCGGCGGACAGGTGGGACAGGCTTCAAGATGGCGCTCGACGAGCACCCGATCAGGGGCCAGGAGCTCATCGTCGAGGTAGTCCGAGACTTTGCTGCGGGCGTCCCAACAACGCAGTGGAACCCCGCGCAGGGCTTCCCGCCGCTCCCGCCCTTGCGCCAGCGCGTCCACCATCATCATCCGACCGCGACGCAGCCGCTGCTTGGCGGCGGGCAGCCCGACGCCCTGGACATCCGCGATCTCAGCCACGGTCATTCCCTCCGCGTCGTGCAGGACCACGGCGGTTCGATAGATCACCGGCAACCGCACCAATGCGTCCTCAAGCTCCTCGCGTGTCTCGGCCCGCTCGACGACCTCGGCCGCGTCCACCGTGTAGGCCTCGTCACGCCACCTTTGCTCCACCTCTCGCTCAATGTCTTCGGTGGCATCCTCGCGGTCTGCGCGGAAGCGGTCGACGGCGAGGTTGTGAAGGATTCGATGCAGCCAGGTGGCCAACGACGCATCACCTCGAAAGGAGCCTTCTCGCTGGAGGGCACGCAACAGGGTCTCCTGCACGAGGTCCTCGGCCAGTGAGCCATCCGCCACGAACGTACGGGCATACCTGAGGAGTCCGGGGACCTCGGCCGAGAGTCGGCTACGAACGTCCGGAGTGGCCACAACGAGGACGCTAGCGCGAGACGGGGCGCTCCGCAGCAGCCGTGGTGACCTGCTGTGCCAGGTGAGTCATGCCGTAGCACCCTTGACTGGCTTCGACGTTCCGAACCCAAACAGCATGTACAGCGGGCAGGAGCCGACAGCCGCGGTCGCCAACATCACGGCGGCCAGGACGTAGAGCACGATCGCGAGCCAGCCTGCTGGGCCGACCAGCAAACCAGCCACGACGAGCACCGGGGCCACGAGGAATGCACGAAGCTTGCGGTCTGCTGAACCCATATTCATCTTCACGGAATTCTCCTTGTTTGAGTTGTGACATCCCATCGACGCAGGGAACCGCGAAAGGGATACCGACTCGGCGGGGTGACCCCGGTCACAGCGTTGCAGTCAGGCGGGGGCAAGCCCAGTGCTCAAAGGCAGCCTGATCGTGATCGTCGTCCCGAGGTGCTCCGGCGAAGACGCTTCGATGGTGCCACCGTGGGCCACAACAATCTCGCGTGCGACCGCCAGTCCGATCCCCGAGCCAGCGACCCGCTGCGCATCGCGGCCGCGCCAGAGCCGGTCAAAGACGTACGGCAGCTCATCCGAGGCGATACCTGGTCCGGTGTCGACCACGTCCAGCACTGCGTGGTGGTCCACCGTCCGGACCACGACGGTGACCTCGTCGCCGGGGCGGCAGTATCGCGCCGCGTTCGCCAGCAGGTTGCCCACCGCTTGGTGCAACCGGTCGGAGTCCGCACGCACGAGGAGCGGGCCATCCAGCCGGCTCCCCACCACCAGCCCGGCAGTGCGCAGCTGGGAGTCGCGCGCCGCCAGCTCGTCCCGAGCGACCTGGGTCAGGTCCACCTCGGCCCGCTGCACCGAGACCCCGCCGGCCTCGACGGCGGCAAGCTCGGCAAGGTCGCTCACCACGCGCCCGAGGCGCAACGACTGGTCGTGCAGGCCGGCCAACCCCTGGGGGCTCGGCTCGACCAAGCCGTCGCGCAGCTCTTCGAGCCCAGCCTGAAGGGCCGCCAGAGGTGTGCGCAGCTCATGAGCGACGTCCGCGGTGAGGTTGCGGCGGTCCCGCTCCGAGCGCGCGACCGTGTCAGCCATCGAGTCGAAGGCGCGGGCCAGCTCACCAAGCTCACCGGGACCGTGCACCCCTGCTCGAGCCTGCCGATCTCCGGCTGCGAACTCCCTGGTGGCGGCCGTTATGGCCTTGATCGGTCGGGTCAGGAGCCGGGTGACCACCCAGCTCGCGAGAATCGCGACCAGGATCGCCACCACGGCCGCCACTGCGATCCACGACCAGGCCACGTCGCGTGCTCTTGTCCCGGCCGCCGACTCGAACACCAGCCGCACGGTGCCGACACTGGCCCCGTTGACCAGCACGGGCGCATTCACAACCCCCTGGCCGCCGACCGGTCCCATGCCCTTGCCCAGTCCGAGGGGACCGCCACCGGCGCCGCCGCCCACCGAGGACCCGGACTCGTCGAGGACGAACAACCGAGCCCCGGCAGCCTCGGCCACCGCGCTGGTGCGGCTCAGGTCTGCCCCGTCCCAGCCAGCGGCCTGCTGGTAGGCGTCCGCCGCCGCCGCGGCCGCGCCAGCCGCCGCCTGCTCATGGTCGACCTGCGTAGCGACCTCGATCCCCCGCCCGACACCGATGAGAGCTGCACCGGTGAGGACGAGAACCGAGGACACCGCAACCAGGACGAAGGCGAGCAGCAGCCGCCGACCCAGCGGGCCAAGTCCGGCACGCGCCGTGCTCATGCCGGATCGTCTCGCCGCAGGCGCAACCGGTATCCGACACCGAGCACGGTCTCCAGCGCGTCCGCCCCGGAAGGTCCAAGCTTGTGGCGCAGGTTCTTCACGTGCGAGTCGATGGTCCGCTCATAGCCGGCATACTCGTACCCGCGGATCCTGTTGACGAGCTCGTAGCGGGAGAACACGCGTTCCGGCGCTGCCGCGACGGCTGTGAGCAGGCCCCATTCGGTGGGGGTCAGATCGAGCGGACGACCGTCCAGCCATGCTTCGTGACGAGGTTCGTCAATGCGCAGCCGCCCGTCGCCGTAGGTGACCGGGCCACCTTCTGCGGGTTGCCCACCGGTGCGGTGCAAGACCGCTTGGACGCGCAGGACGACCTCGGCAGGACTAAACGGTTTGGTGACGTAGTCGTCCGCGCCGAGCTGCAAGCCGTGAATTCGGTCCTCGACGGTGCTGCGGGCAGTCAGGACAACGACCGGCGGGTGTCCTGCGGTGCGGATCTCACGGAGCACGTCGGTGCCGTCGACATCTGGCAGACCGAGATCGAGGACCACCAGGTCAGGTGGCGCGGACGCAAGCAACCGGATCGCCTCGGCCCCGGTTCCCGTGGTCAACACCGACAGGCCGGCACGCTCGAGATATCGGCGCAGCACCTCCCGGATATCGCGTTCATCCTCGACGACCAGCACGGTGGGCATACCTCATCTTCGCTTGTCCGATGCGGACCAGCACGTCGATCCCCGCCGAATGCCACCGACGGCCTCAATCTCCACACCGTCTGCACATCCAGACCAGAGACCCTGCAGAGAGCCGTCGCAGGGTGGAGTCGTAACAGACCAAACAACAAAGGAGAACGTCATGAGCACCAGAACCCGCGTGGCTGCGGCTGTCACCGGCGGCGTCGCCGTCGTCGCCGTCCTGGTCGCCGCCCCCAGCATGGCGGCAAACGGCCAAAGTGGGGTCGTTCACCCTGGTCCGGGGAACGGCCCGAACCAGCAGAGCGCGCACCAGACCGGCGTCTGCGACGGAACAGGGACAGGCTTGGGCAATGGCATGGGCAGGGACGGCCAAGGCGCCGGCAGGCAAGGCGCCGGAATGCAGGGTCGAGGCCCGGGGATGGGGGCGGGTATGGGCTCGGACCTGACCAACGTGGCCAGCGGCACGCTCACGGCCGCCCAGAAGACCCGGCTCGCCGCAATGGCCGAGGAAGAGAAGCTGGCGCACGACCTGTACGTCGCCTTCGCCGACAAGTACGGGACAACGGTGTTCACCCGAATCCCCAACGCCGAGACGCGGCACCTGGCCGAGGTCCGCATCCTTATGGAGCGGTACGCCGTTGCCGATCCAACCGCAGGGAAGTCAACGGGAACCTTCTCGACCGCGAGCGCCCAGCAGCAGTACAACAAGCTCCTGGCCCAGGGCACGGCCAGCGTTGACGCCGCCTACGCGGCCTCGAGAACGGTCGAGACGACCGATATCACCGACCTGAAATCTGCATCGGCCGGCGTAACCGCGCCCGACGTACTACAGGTGTACAAGAACCTTCTCGCAGGTTCCCAGCGCCACCTGCTGGCCTTCGGCGGCTGAGGCATTCCTGCAGTGGTGAGAGGGACCTTTGGCACTGTGACGCGATTAGACTGCTTTCTAGCGTGGTGGGTCAGTACGAGCGACCACCACAGAAGAGTCAGAGGAGCAGTCTGTGAAGAAGTTGCTGGTGCTGGGCGCCGGAACGGCTGGCACGATGATCGTCAACAGGCTGAGGCGCCGCCTCGACGCGGGTGAGTGGGACATCACGATCGTGGACCACGACGACGTCCACCCCTACCAGCCGGGGTTCCTGTTTCTACCGTTCGGAATCCTCTCGAACAAGCAGATCACCCACTCGCGTCACTCATACCTGCCGGATGGCGTGAACTTCGTTATCGGCGACGTCGACCTGGTGGACGCAGCGACCAATGCGGTGACGCTGACCGACGGGCGGACACTGGGCTACGACTACCTGGTCATCGCCTCCGGCACCACGCCCAGGCCGGACCAGACCCCTGGGATGCTTGGGTCGGAGTGGCACCGCAGCATTTTCGAGTTCTACACCTTCGAGGGTGCCAAGGCGCTGACCAAAGCCCTCGAGCAGTTTGACCACGGCCGACTGGTCGTGCACATCACCGACATGCCGATCAAATGCCCGGTCGCGCCGTTGGAGTTCACCTTCCTGGCTGACGCGTGGCTGCGAAAGCGGGGTCTGCGCGACCAGGTCGAGATTGTCTACGTGACACCGCTGCCCGGTGCGTTCACCAAGCCAATCGCCTCCAAGGCCCTCGGCTCCATGCTCGACGACCGGAAGGTCGCGCTGGAGTCCGACTTCCTGGTGGAGCGGATCGACGTCGAGAAGAAGGCGCTGGTCTCCTATGACGAACGCGAGGTGCCCTTCGACCTGCTGGTCACCATCCCGCTGAACATGGGTGCCGACTTCGTCGCCCGCTCGGGCCTGGGCGACGACCTCAACTACGTCCCGGTCGACAAGCAGACGCTGCAGTCCAAGGCCCACCCGAACATCTTCGTGGTCGGTGACGCCTCGGACATCCCCACGTCCAAAGCGGGTTCAGTCGCGCACTTCTCGGTCGAGATCTTCGAGGAGAACTTCCTGAACCACATCGCCGGCAAGGCGATGACCGGCGCCTTCGACGGCCACGCCAACTGCTTCATCGAGACGGGCAACGGCAAGGGCCTGCTGATCGACTTCAACTACGACACCGAACCGCTGACGGGCAAGTTCCCCCTCCCGGTGGTGGGCCCGATGGACCTTCTCAAGGAGACGCGGGCCAACCACCTCGGCAAGCTCGCGTTCCGCTGGATCTACTGGAACGTCCTCCTGCGCGGCCGTCCGATACCGATTTCAACCCACATGTCGATGGTCGGCAAAAACCCTGCCTCGGCCAACCCCACAAGGCCCAACGCAACACCCGCCAAGTAGAGGAGAAAAGCCCGCTATGCCCGTGACCACGCTCAACGGCCATGAGATCCACGTCAACGAAGAGGGTTTCCTCACCGACCCGACCGAGTGGGACGAAGAGCTCGCGGCCGCTCTTGGCGCCCAGATCGGCATCACCCTGACGGACGAGCACTGGAACGCGATCCGCTTCCTGCGCAAAGACTTCGCGGAGACGGGCGAGACACCCACCCTGCGCCGGGTTTCCACCGTTGGCGGCATCCCGATCAAGCAGCTGTTCGTGATGTTCCCGCAGAAGCCCGCCAAGAAGATGGCCTACATCGCCGGGCTGCCCAAGCCGGTCGGCTGCGTGTAACTCACCGACAAACAAAGGAAGATGACACTGACATGACCAACACAGACGCCTCACCGGCCATCGTCCCCAACTTCGACTCCGAGGCCGGCCCGGGACGCAAGATCGCCTTCATCTGCTCCAAGGGAAGCCTGGACATGGCCTACCCCGGGCTGATCCTGGCCAACGCCGCCCTCGGCGAGGGTGTTGAGGTCCACATGTTCTTCACCTTCTGGGGCTTCGACATGATCAACAAGAAGACCATGGGAGACCTGAAGTTCACCATGCTGGGCAACACCGCCACCCACATGCCTCAGGGCATGGGCGGCCTGCCGGGAATGACTGCGATGGCGACCTCAAAGCTGAAGAAGTCCATCGCGGACCTCGACGTGCCTGAGGTCCCCGAGTTCCTGGAGCAGATCGTGGCTTCCGGAGGACACCTCTGGGCCTGCCGCATGTCCGCCGACATGAACAAGCTCACCAAAGAGGACCTCTACGACGACGTTGAGGGCATCATCAGTGCCACTGACTTCATCGAGATCACCAACGGCGCCCAGGTCATCTTCATCTAGTCAGCGTCATCCCGTGGACAGCAACGCCTGCCATCTCACTGTGGGATGGCAGGCGTTGCTGTCAGAGATGGCGGGCTGTCATACGAGCTGGGGGAAGCTACGGGCGGCCGTGTACAGCGCCACCGCAAACAGAAGCACGGTGAAAGCTGCGGTGAGCCGTTCAGGGCGTATCCGGGTAGCCAGGCGTCCTCCGAACAGACTGCCGACGATCGCGGCGAGGGTGAACACCCCGATCAGGGTCCAGTTCAGGTGGACTCCCTGCCCGGCCCGGGAGACGAGGGCTGATGCGCTGTTGATCGCGATCACCAGCAGTGACGTTCCCACTGCAACCGGCATCGTGAAGCCGAGCACCAGGACGAGTGCGGGAACGACCGCGAAGCCGCCACCGACCCCGAAGAACCCGGTGAGCAGGCCCACCGCCGTCGCGGTGATGAGCACCTTCAGAGCCCGCGACCATGCGCAGGAGAACGACGGTCGAAACGTGATGATCGGCACCTGATCCTGGTCCGACCCCCCATCCGGACCGGGTAGCCCGTCTCGGCTGCGCCGGCTGCGGGCAAACATCATCGCGGCCACGGCGAGCATGAGCAACGAGAACGAGGCGAGCAGAACAGCAGGTGCGACCCTCACCGACAGTAAGGATCCGACATAGGACCCACCGATACCGAGCAGCCCGAAGACCACCCCCTGGGCGACGCGCACCCGGCCCGCCAGGTGGTGAGCGGCCATCCCCGCCAAGGCGGTGATACCCACGATGAGCAGGGACCCGGTGGTGGCGGCGTGGGTGTCCTGGCCGAGCAGGTAGACCAGGGCGGGCACGGTCAGGATGGAGCCGCCACCGCCGAGCGCGCCGAGGCTCAGACCGATCAACAATCCGATGGGGATGGCCAGGGCGAACGTCATATGGCGGTACGTGTACCGGTGACCAGTGGCAGCCCGGATGCAGCGGCCTGCTCGGCGTAGGAGTCGTCCACGGGCACGACATGTACCCCGCGGGCCGCCAGGATGGATGACACGATCGAGGCGCGGTAGCCGGCGGCGCAGTGCACCCAGACCTCACCGGCCGGCACCTCGTCGACGCGGCCGAGCAGCTCGTGGATGGGGATGTTGACCGCGCCGTCGATGTGCGACTCATGCCACTCCCCCACCCGCCGGACGTCCAGGATGGCCACCCGGCGGTGGTGGCGCACCTGGGCCAGATCGGCGAACGTGGC
>PKWT01000036.1:0-2742 GCA_003132125.1 Micrococcales bacterium
TTTCCGGACAAGCGGGGTCATCGACGGTCACTACTTCGGGCAGTTGTTGGAAAGCCTCGTAAAGCACTGCACGCATTGCAGATCTCCTCATCAGATGTGCCCTGGCGTCACGGACATTCCGATGACGGACAACCTCCTCGGCCGGATGATGACGAAACCCGCCGGGTCATCACTGTGAACTCCGAGTATGTGGTGCGGGGCGGGGTCGAACCGCCGAGCCTTCAATTCTGAGTAGAAAGTCAAGCCTCCGTGTCCGTAGCCCGATCCCCTTCGGTGATTAGACGCAGCTCTCGTGGACGACCGCCACCGACCGGTCCTTGTACCGGTAGCCGATCCCGGTACGGAACAACGAAAACCATGTTTGTGCCGGTTCGGAACGGCCTCCGCGTGTGCCCGCGGGCCGTTCGGCCTACGGGCATGCGTCACGACCGGCGCTGGCGACCTGGGCAGCGGGCGTGGCACTCGTTGGTAGATTCCAACGATGAATGCGATGCCGACGCCAGCTGTCCTCGGACCCGACGATCTCGCCGCCGCCCTCGAACGGCTGCCTGACTGGCGCGGCCGACTTGGGGCATTGCAGACCGCCTACGTCGCCCCTTCAGCGGCAGCTGCCTTGGCCCTCGTGGCCGCCATTGGGCAGGCGGCCGAGTTTGTCGACCACCATCCCGACGTCGACTGGCGCTACGACCACGTCTTCGTGCGGTCGACGACGCATCAGGTCGGTGATGAGGTGACAGAGCGAGACATCCGGCTTGCCACCCGGATCAGCGCCCTTGCCGCTGGCGCTGGTGCCGTTGCCGAACCCACCCTGGTCCGCACGGTGGAGATCGGAATGGACAGCGCCGACCCGGATGCGCTGAGGTCGACGTGGCAGACGGCGCTCGGCTATCGGCTAGGCCGATCGGGCGACCTCGTCGATCCGTGGGGACGCGGTCCCACCCTGTGGTTCCAATGCACCGAGACACCCGCTACCTCCCGTCTACATCTCGACGTTCACGTGGCGCAAGAGAGCGCCCTCGAGGTCGTCGACGCCGTTGAGTCAGCCGGTGGTCGGCGTCTCGACGAGCGGTTCGCTCCGTCCTGGTGGGTCATCGCCGACGCCGAGGGCAACCGACTCTGCGTGTGCACACCCCACGAGGCGCCACCTCTGCGCTGACGACGATTGGGTCGCGTCATTGTCCGACTTCGGAAGTTTCGTCCCGTGTGCGGATCCTTTGCGGACACCCGCTGACCGGGTGGGCCCATTCCCTTCGGGCTGAAGGAGAAGCTCGAGAGCGAGCCTCCCATGCACTAGCCAAAGGCATGCGGAGCGGTGTCGGAGCCGGCGGGCCACCCGGAAGCAGGTCGCCGCCACCGCGCGAGCTGCCCACTCGGCCCTGGGATGCAATGGACCCGGAACCCGGGAGTACGCTGATCAATGTTGTTCCGCACCGTGGTGATGGAACGCTCGCATGGCGTGATGCTGTGCGGGATCGTGCCCGCATGACGCCCACCTCATCCCGAGCGTCCCTGGTGGCGGGTCTGGAGCAGAGTGACCGACTCGGTGTCAGACCGGTACCCCGACCATCCGGATCCCTTCACCACGCCATCCGCTCAGGTGGCCTGGAACGAACTGGTTCGCAGCAGTTGCATCGGACCACCAGGCATCATCAGGCTCAACGGAGGCTCCGCATGCAGATCCACGTTCACACCGACAACAACATCGACGGAACTGAGGAGATGACGGCCCACGTCGAGCGCGAGGTCGCGGCCGCCCTGTCACGGTTCAGTGACCACATCACGCGGGTCGAGGTTCATCTCAGCGATGAGAGCGCCGGACGGGTCACCGATGCCGACATCCGTTGCATGATCGAGGCGCGACCGGAGCGTCAGACCCCGGTCACCGTGACCGACGACGCAGGAAGCGTGGACGCGGCCCTCAAAGGGGCCATCCATCGGCTGAATCACCTGCTGGCCAGCCATGAAGGCCGGCAGCAGGACGAGAACGCCCGCACCTCGATCCGTGGCCACACCGACCAGTGAGATGAAGGGGCCCACTCCACGGGAGAGTGCCCCAACCTCCAATGCTCGGCAAGATTCGGCTCCACGACTGCGGATTGCGCCCTATACCGGCACCGAACGCCCTGCCAATAGCGATGTCAGCGGAACGCTGACCGACACTCAAAGCACCTCGACTTGGACGCCGACGATTAAGTCCCCGCCGTACCGGTCAGGGATCGTCTATCGGGACTCACTGTNNTGAACTCTCCCAAGTCCAGGTTCCCTTACGCGACAGGCACTTTCGCGCGTTCGGGGCACAGTGTCGCGCAACGACCGTCGACGAGCCGGTTACGGTGGACGGATGGACGCTGACATTAACTTCTACTTCGACCCTGTCTGCCCTTTTGCCTGGATGACCAGCAAATGGGTGCGACAGGTGCAGGCGCAGCGCGACTACACCGTGGACTGGCGGTTCATCTCGTTGCGGCTGATCAACGCCGAGGTCGACTACGACGCGCACTTTCCACCGGAGTACGAAGCCGGCCACACCGCCGGGCTCCGGCTCCTGCGGGTGGCCGCCCGGGCAAGGGCGGAGCACGGCCGAGAGGCGATGGCGCCGTTGTATGCCGCGTTCGGGGCGCACATCTTCGACACCGCCCCGGACCCGCACGATTACCGCACCGAGGGCGAGGTACGTGAGCGGCGCGGGACACGCGAGTTCGCGGAGCCAATCCTCGCCGACGCGGGTCTGCCGCTCGAGCT
>PKWT01000036.1:2761-2936 GCA_003132125.1 Micrococcales bacterium
TGACGGGCAAGGACGTGGGCACCCCCATCATCCACTTCGAGCCACCCGCAGGGGTGGCCTTCTTCGGACCGGTGATCAGCAGGCTGCCGCGCGAGGACTCGGCGGCCGAGCTGTGGGACCACGTGGTCGGGCTGGCTGGCTTCCCGGGTTTCGCCGAGCTCAAGCGCAGCCTGCG
>PKWT01000357.1 GCA_003132125.1 Micrococcales bacterium
TGATCGCCACGCCGTATGACGAGAACCGCATCATCGTGCCGCTCACCCAGATCGCGCCCGTCATGCGCCAGGCCCAGATCGCGATCGAGGACAGCCGTTTCTACCAGCACGGCGGCATCGACCCTCTCGGCGTCAGCCGCGCCTTCATCTCCAACCTCGGCGGCGGCAACACCCAGGGCGCGTCCACCCTGACCCAGCAGTACGTCAAGATCACGCTGCAGGAGAACGCCTTGCGCAAAGGCGACAAGGCGGCTGCCGGGGCCGCCACCGCCAAGAGCTACACGCGCAAGCTCCAGGAGCTCAAGTACGCCGTCACGCTGGAGAAGAACCTCACCAAGAACCAGATCCTCGAGGGCTACCTCAACCTCGTCTACTACGGAGACCAGACCTACGGGGTCGAGGCCGCCTCCCACCACTACTTCGGGGTGAGCGCAGCCAAGCTCAGCCTGCCGCAGGCGGCGACCCTGGCCGGGCTCGTCCAGCTGCCGAGCGAGACAGACCCGATCCACCACCCTGCGAAGGCGCTGGCCCGACGCAACGTCGTGCTCGACCGGATGCACGCCCTGAACCTGATCACCGATAAAGCCTGGACGGCCGCCAAGAACACCAAGATGGTGACCCACCCCACACCCGCCCAGAACTCGTGCGCGCTCTCGCCGTACCCGTACTTCTGCAACTACGTCAAGCTGTGGTTGCTGGAGCAGCCGGCGCTGGGTAAGACGACAAAGGAACGCAACGATGCGATCAACCGAGGCGGGCTGACCATCCAGACGACCCTCAACCCCAAGATGCAGGCGGTCGCACAGAAGGACCTCATTGCCAAGGTCCCGATCGGCTCGATGATGGGAAAGGTGGACATTGGCGCCGCCGCCGCCATCGTTGAACCAGGGACCGGCCACGTACTGGCCATCGTGCAGAACACGACCTTCTCCAACACGAAGTCGCGCGGCAAGACCGAGGTGAACTGGGCGGTCGACTCCAAGTACGGTAGCTCCGGCGGCTTCGCATTCGGCTCGACCGCCAAGTTGTTCGCCATCTCTGAGGCGTTGCGGTCGGGCATGCCGATCAACTCCATCATCTTCGCCAAACCCGCCAGCCCCACCCGCCCCGCGGTTTTCACCAAGTCCGACTTCCATGACTCGTGCACCGTCGGCAACACGCCTTGGCAGGTCCACAATGACGAGGGCACCCGCAACGGTCGGATCAGCCTGACCGACGCGGCGGCATATTCCGTGAACACCGCGTTCGCAGGGCTCGTCGCCCAGCTCGGGGCCTGTTCGGTCCGGGACCTGATGACCCAGATGGGGCTGCACCAGAGCAGCGGCAAGAAGATCGAGGGCTACCCGGCACCTGTCACGTTGGGTGCGAACCCAACCTCGCCACTCACCTTGGCCGCGGCCTATGCCACGGTCGCCTCCGGCGGCACGTACTGCCCTCCCTCGCCAGTGCTCGCGATCACGACCAGCGACCACAAGGCGCTCAAGCTGTCCACGAGCCAGTGCAAGAAAGTCCTCGAGCCGGACGTTGCCAACGGTGTCACCAAGATCCTCAAGACCGTCCTGACCAAGGGCACAGGTTCCGGCAACAGCCTCGACGGTGGACGTCCCGCCGCCGGCAAGACCGGTACGGCCGGCAACTCCCTGTCCACCGGTGGCACCAACGAGACCTGGTTCGCTGGTTATACCCCCCAGCTGTCAACCGCGGTCTGGGTCGGCACGCCAGACGACAGGAACAACACGGCCAGGCTCCGCGACGTCAAAATCGGCAGCACGTTCTACCACAACGAGATCTTCGGCTCCACCATCGCCGCCCCTATCTGGAAGCAGATCATGGACGGCGCCTCGGCCGGCATGCCGGTCCGCGACTTCGCCGACCCCAGCAGCAAGGTGCAGTTCGGCGACATGGTGTCGATCCCCAGCGTGACCGGGAAGTCCCTGGGCGACGCCATGGCGGCCGTGGCCGCGGCCGGGTTCCAGCCGGTAGTTGGCAACGCCGTGGACTCCAGCATCGGTGTGGGTCTCGTCGTGGGCACCCAGCCCAGCTATCGGGCGCTTCGCGGGAGCACCGTCGTGGTCTACACCTCGACCGGGGTTGCGCCGACACCCACCCCGACACCCACCCCGACGGCCACGGCGAGCCCCGGCCAGAGGCTGCCCAAGTGCGGCAGGCCGGGCAGTCCACCTCCGCCGTTCTGCAGGCCATAGAGGACCGAGGTAACGACCGCTTCACGACCTCCGCAGGGTTTGGTCAACCCAGCGCAGGGTTTGTCAGCTCGCCGCGAGCGAGGACTTGACGATCGCGGCGACGCGACCTCCTTCGGCTCGCCCAGCCACCAACGCGGTTGCCGCCTTCATGACCAACCCCATCTGCGGCATACCGGTGGCCCCCGTCTCGCTGATGGCCTGAGCGACCAGCGCCTGCAGCTCTTCGTCGGACAGCTGGGCAGGCAGGTAGGCCTCAAGGATCACGAGTTCCGCCTCCTCCTTGGCCGCGAGCTCCGGACGCTTCGCCTCGATGTATGCCTCCGCCGCCTCGCGCCGTTTCTTGGCCTCCTTGGTCAGCACCTTGAGAACCTCGTCGTCGGACAGCTCACGCGCGGTCTTGCCCGACACCTCTTCGTTGGTAACGGCGGTCAGGGCCATCCGCAACGTCGCCGTACGCACCTGGTCACGCGCACGCATCGACGTGTGCAGATCGGCGCGCAGGGTGGACTTCAGCTGTGCGATGCCCTGTTCAGTCATATCGGCAGTCTGGCACTGCCGGCCAAAGGGGTTTGCAAGGATGGGTCCAATGAGCCTGTCGAGAAGAGCACTGCACACCGGCGCCTGCCTGACCGCTTTGGGCGCCGGCGGGCTGGCCTACGCCTCCCTGATCGAGCGAAATGCCTTCACGTTGCGGCGGTTCAGCGTCCCCGTGCTGCCCCCCGGTGCACCCTCGCTGCGGGTCCTGCATCTCTCGGACATTCACATGGTCCCGCGACAGAAACGCAAGATCGAGTGGATCAGGTCGCTCGCCGAGCTGGAGCCCGACCTGGTCATCAACACCGGCGACAACTTCGGTGACCTCGAGGCCGTCCCTGCCGTCTTGCGCGCGCTGGAGCCCCTGCTCGCGGTTCCTGGTGTGTTCGTGCTCGGCTCCAACGACTACTTCGCGCCGAGCCTGAAGAACCCGGCGCGATATCTGACCAGAGCACACGCACGACCGAACGAGAGCATTCCGCTGCCGACCGCCGATCTTGTGGAGGCCTTCGTCTCGGCGGGGTGGGTGGACCTCAGCAACGCTCGCGGCAAGCTGACGATCGGCGGACAGACGCTGGAGTTCGTGGGCGTCGACGACCCCCACCTCAAGTACGACCGGTATGCCGCGGTCGCCGGTCCCAGCGACCCGGCGGCGGCGCTGACCGTGGGCGTCACCCACGCGCCATACACCCGGGTTCTGGACCCCATGACGGCCGACGGCGCCGGACTCGTGATCGCCGGCCACACCCACGGCGGGCAGCTCTGTCTCCCGTTGTACGGCACGTTGGTGACCAACTGCGACCTGGACCGACGGCGCGCCAAGGGCGTCTCACGGTGGTGGTCGGGGGCCGGTTCCACGCCGTCCTCCGAGGCGCCCGCCGACGCAGCGTGGCTGCATGTCTCCGCCGGGCTCGGGACCTCGCCGTATGCACCGGCCCGATTCGCCTGCCGACCCGAGGCGACCTTGTTGACCCTGATCGGTCGCCCGGCCGCGACCTGAGGTCCGGACCCGATTCGATGGTTGCGGCCCGGCTCGGCTAGTCTCGTGCATCGCTGCCCGCATCACGTTGGTGGACAGTGAGCCACGGGGTGTGGCGCAGCTTGGTAGCGCGCTTCGTTCGGGACGAAGAGGCCG
>PKWT01000163.1 GCA_003132125.1 Micrococcales bacterium
CCATCACCGAAGTAGGCGATGACGGCTGCGTCCCGATCGGGGTCGCCGGTGCCCACCGCGTGGTCGTGCTGGATGCCCATCGCGTAGCCGACGGCGTGAAGCGTCTGGGCGCCGATGACGATCGTGTAGAGGTGGAAGTTGTTCTCGTTCGGGTCCCACCCGCCCTGGTTGACCCCGCGGAACAGCCCGAGCAGGTTGAGCGGGTCCACTCCGCGAACCCAGGCAACGCCGTGCTCACGGTAGGTGGGGAAGGCGTAGTCCTGGTGACGCAGCGCGCGAGCGGACCCGACCTGTGCTGCCTCCTGGCCCAGCAGACTGGCCCAGATGCCGAGCTCTCCCTGGCGCTGCAGCGCGGTGGCTTCGGCGTCGACCCGGCGGATGAGGACCTGGTCGCGGTAGAAGCCGCGCAGGTCGTCGTCGGTCAGCTCGTCGATGGTTGCCGAGTACTCGGGATGGCCGACATGGTCGACGCGCTCACCCTCAGGGGTGAGCAGCTGGACCAGCTCCGCTCCGCCGTCTCTCATGGTCTCGGGGACGGGGGCGGTCAGCGCTGCCACGGCAGCGGCGTGGGCCGCGTGCTCCGGCATCGCGACTTCGTTGTCGCTCACAGGTGCTCCTTAATTCGCGGAACCGGCAGGGATAACCACCGGATCGCCTCGGGCCATAGGCGCGTGGCGGGGTCTCCGCCCATGGAATGCGCTCTATGGCAGGGACTCACGCACGCGTGTGGCGGCGCTCACAGGCCTTGCCAGCACACCGTACCTTCAGGATGCCCGAGAGTCCCAAATCGCCAGCTGTCTCGCGCTCGCCAAGCCCTGTTGCCGGGTGGCGACTGCCGGTCAGGGGCCGCTCTTCGCAGCCTTCGCGTGCTCGGATGCCTGGGTTGCATCGGTGTTCCGGGGGGTCTTCACCGACGCCACCGGCATGTCTTCGTTCTGAGGCGTCTGGGGTTTCCGGTCGGCAGTCTCGCGCGCTGGAACTGTCGGGGGCCGCGCAAGAAGGGTGTACATCAGCTCGGGTGCAGCAGTCGCGTCCGTGCCAGCCTGAACCTGAGGCTCGACCGCCACAGTCGTGGCTCTCCGGATGGTGACTGCGCTCGTGACGGCAACCCCAGTGGCTGCGGTGTTGGTGACGGCAACGCCGGTGACTGCCGTCGTCGTGGCCGCTGATCGAGCATCATGGGTCGTGGTCTCGCGACCGCGCGCTGGCAGGATGGCGGGCGTCACGGGACGTGTGAGGTCCATCGTTGTCGGAGCATCGGTGGTGGTGTCGCGATCGTGCGATCGCGAAGCATGCTGCAACCGTTGTGGGCCGATGCTGATCGACATCCGCGGCATCGTCACGGCGTGTCCGCCATCACGCGTTGATGGACCACCGATGGCCCCCAACGGGGAGATGCCCATCTGGACCACCAAGAGGACGGTCAGGGAGCCCAGCGCGGCGAAGGCCGCGGTGGGGAGGAGGGCCGAGGCGGTCAGCGCACGTTCGACGCTTCGCACGCGTCGACCCGATGGGCCCTCGAACCCACCGAATGGCATGGGGTGATCCTAGCCAGCAGTTCGACCCGCCGTCCTTCGTCTCCTGAAACGTGACTCGTTGTGACTAGGCACCGGACCGTCAGAACGTGCGCGCGACGACGAAGTCGCGGGCGACGTGGATCAACCGGTCGTTGGCCTCGGTCTCCGCGACGGTGCAACGCACTCCTTCGCCAGGGAAAGGCCGTACCGCCAGGCCCGCCTTGTCGGCTGCCGCGGCAAAAGCCACAGTGTCGGCACCCACCGGCAGCCAGACGAAGTTGGCCTGCGTGTCGGGCAGGTGCCAACCCTGGTTACGCAGCCCAGCCACCACCCTCAGGCGTTCGGCGACGAGCGCGTCGACCCGGCCCTGGAGCTCGTCGAACGCGTCCATGCTGGCGATCGCCGCCTGTTGCGCGATGGTGCTGACACCGAAGGGCACCGCCGTCTTGCGCAGAGCCTCAGCCACCGGCTCGTGCGCCACGGCATAGCCCACCCGGAGTCCGGCGAGGCCGTAGGCCTTGCTGAAGGTGCGCAGGAGCGCGACGTTCGGCCGCGCGGCATACGTGATGAGTCCGTTGGGGGCTTTGGCGTCGGTGACGAACTCGACGTAGGCCTCGTCGATGACCACCAGGACGTCCGCCGGGACTGCGTTCAGAAACGCCTCGAGCTCGTCCTGGTGCACGACCGTGCCGGTGGGGTTGTTCGGCGTGCAGACCAGGATCAGCCGGGTGCGGGGGGTGATTGCGGCGGCCATCGCAGGGAGGTCGTGTCGAGAGTTCGGGTCCAGCGGAACCTGCACAGAGACAGCGCCCGCGATCGCCACGACGATGGGGTAGGCCTCGAACGACCGCCAGGCGTAGATGACCTCGTCACCCGGGTCGCACGTGGCAGCGATGATCTGGCCCAGGACGCCCACGCTGCCGGTGCCGGTCGAGATGTGTTCGGCTGGCACACCAAGCCGCTGCGCGATCTTCTGGGTCAGCTCGGTGACGGCCATGTCGGGGTAGCGGTTCATCTGGAGCGCGGCGTCATGAACCGCTGTGAGGACGCTGGGCAGCGGCGGGTATGGGTTCTCGTTGCTGCTGATCTTGTATGCCGTCACCCCCTCACGCGGGACCGTCGGCTCCCCGGGCTTGTACGCCGGGACGGCAGCCAGTGTTTCTCGGAGACGGACCGTGTGGCTCATATCAGCACTGTATTGCCAGTCGCGCGCTGACAGCATCGGGTGATCGCATGCCACGATGGGCGCATGAAATCGATCGCCATCAAGATCCTTGTCAACGGTGCCGCCATATCGGCGGCCGCCTTCCTGCTCAAAGGCATCAGCCTCGGCCAGGGCAGCGGCATCACCAGCGGACGGCTCGTGACGGTCTTGTGGGTGGCCGTGATCTTCGGCCTGGTCAACGGGGTGATCAAGCCGGTGCTGAAGTTCTTCTCGTTGCCGTTCATCATCTTGACGCTGGGGCTGTTCTCCCTCATCGTCAATGCGGCCATGCTCGAGCTGACATCGTGGTTCGCCGTCCAGTTCGGCCTCGATTTCCGCGTCGACCATTTCTTCTGGGACGCCGTCCTGGGCTCGATCATCATCACGGTCGTGTCGATGATCGTGAGCAGGATCCTGCCAGACGCCAGGAACTGACNNGCCCGCCCCCACACATCTCGGATGGGGGGCTCGGGGGTCAGCTCCAGAACCGGCGATCCCACCGCTGCGTGCCGATACGGGTGTCAGGGCCATGCGCGGGATGAACCACCGTCTCCGAGGGCAGCGTGAAGAGCCCAGCCCGGATCGAGGCCAGCAGTGTGTAGCGATCTGGCGCCGGAAGGTCGGCTCCACCCGGACCGAGCAGTCCCAGGGTCTTGCCGGTGAACACCGCGGACAAGGACGGCACGTGCCAGACCAGGCCGCCGGGGGTGATCCCGGGCGTGTGGATCGACTCCAACCTGACACCGCCGACATCGAGCACCAAGCCAGATGGGACCGAGTGGTGGGGCCTACGTTCTGGCTCGGCCTGTCGCCAGATGACGAGATCGTCGGTGTCGAGGTACGTCATGGCGCCTGTGTAGTCCGCCAACGACATGGCGACGTGGACGGATTCAGGCCAGATATTTGTCCAGAGAATCGCCCGGAGACGTCGTAGGTCGCAGTGAGCCAGGAGCACGCCCACGTCACCGGCCGGATCGATCACCGCGCACTCTGACCCATCGCCGACGAACCACACGTTGCGCTGGCCATCGGGGGTCACAACCCGTACCAAAGCGGGTCGTAGAGGCTGCGCAATGACCACGTTCCATAGGACCACGTGATCGGGTCGCGCACAACTTGCGCAGCGCTGCCGCATACGGTGTCCACATGCGCGTTCTCGTCACCGGTGGGGCCGGCTACATCGGCTCGCACACCGTCATTCAGCTCATTGCCGCAGGTCAGGATGTCCTGATCGTCGACAGCTTCGCCAACGCCAAGCCGACGGTGATCAGCCGGCTCGAGGCGATTACCGGCAAGCCTCTGCTGGTCTACGCCTTCGACCTTCGTGACACGGACAAGACCGAGGACCTCTTTGCTCGCGAGCAGATCGACGCGGTCATCCACTTTGCCGGGCACAAGGCGGTGGGCGAGAGCGTGCAGAAGCCACTTGAGTACTACGAGAACAACCTCGACTCGACACTCGTTCTGGCTGGTGCCATGGCGCGTCATGCCGTCACCAAGCTCGTATTCTCGTCATCCGCAACGGTTTACGGGGCGAACGCCCCCGTCCCCATGTCCGAAGATCTTCCCACCTCGGCGACCAACCCCTATGGGTGGACCAAGGTGATGATCGAGCAGATCCTGCGCGACGTTGCCGTGGCCCAGCCCGAATGGCGGATCGCCCTGCTGCGCTATTTCAACCCCGTGGGTGCCCACGCGTCAGGCACCATCGGCGAGGATCCTTCAGACATCCCGAACAACCTGGTCCCGTACCTCTCGCAGGTCGCCGTGGGGCGCCGCGAGAAGCTGCAGATCTTTGGCGACGACTACGACACCCCCGACGGCACCCCGCTGCGCGACTACATCCACGTGGAGGATCTCGCTGCCGGCCACATCGCCGCGCTGTCCAAGCTGGCCACGACGGAGTCGCCGGTGAGCACCTGGAACCTCGGCACCGGTGTGGGGACGAGCGTGCTGGACGTGCTACATGCGTTCGAGCGGGCGGTGGGACGCGCACTGCCGTACGAGATCGTCGGGCGTCGGGCAGGGGACATCGCAGCCTCGTATGCCGACCCCCATCGCGCCCATGCCGAGCTCGGCTGGACGGCCACCCGCACGATCGACGACATGTGCGCAGACTCCTGGCGCTGGCAGTCGCAGAACCCGAACGGTTATCCGGACGCCTGAAGCGTCGCGGTCGAGGAACCAGGCGCGCTGACCGCGGTGTCACGCCCGAGCACGATATCCACGATGTTGGCCAGGGACTGCGTGCCCGCGCTCAGGTAGTGGTCGTGGTCGGTGACTCCGCTGGTGCCGAAGACCCGGTCGCCGAACCCTGGGGTCGTGGGCGTCGTGCCGTGTCCGGCACCCCATACCTGGAACGCCGGGACCCAGTAGATCCAGTCCTGCGCCGACTGGCCCGCCCAGATGGTCGCCGAGGTGTGCAGGTCCGCAGCTCGTGTGACTCCCATGCCCGGGCTGCCAATCACGACAATGTCCTTGACCTGCTGCGGCAGACCGGCGGCAGCCAGACCCGCCACCACTGATCCGTAGCTGTGGCCGATCACCGTGACATGTGCGTGCGGGCGCAGGATCGCCAGATCCTTGGTGAACCCGTCCAGCAAGGTGGCGCCGGTTCGTGCCAGCTCCTCGCGCGCCGCATCACGACCAACGCCTTGTGGTGCGTCATAGCCCAGCCAGGCGATGACGGCGACGTGCTGACCCGGCGACGCCGCACGCGTGGCGTCATACAGGGTCTGCGCCTGAACCGCTGGGGCCCGGCCGCGAACGTCACCGAGGCCGGTATTGAAGTTGTCCGCGCGGTTGGCCACCCCCGGCACGAGCACGGCAATCCGGTCCGCCGCCCACAGATCGCCGAACACTTCGACGATCCGGCCGTTGCCCCGCGGGTCGAACGCCAGGAACTGACGGCCTTGCCCGGCCCACTGTGCATAGGGCGCCCCGGCGACCTGCATGGCGTGCCGAGTGACGTCATAGGTTCTGCTCAGGGCGGCCCGGTCGTTCGGCTGGGGACGCCAAGCCGAATCGGACTGACCGGCGATGGCCGCGGCCGGGGTGAACAGCAGCATGGCGATCGCGACCAGGAGTACGCCAGTGACTGAGACGGCGCTAAGGGCCGTCTTGAACCACCGCATGTAATCCCTCCGCCAGGCGTGTTTCGCCCGGTCGGGCAACCACCTCATGATACCCGGCGTTGATGGTCACAATTTCCAGAGACGAGCGATGAGCGTGCTGGCAGGTGTGCGGACACGGTGCTGGCCGGTGTTCCGAGACATCGCCAGCGGGTGAGCTGCAGGTGGCTGCCCGCGGGGTGTGCGAAGTCACGGTCTGGCTATCTGAAAGAGGTCATGCGGCCGTGCGCAAATCCGTAGTATCTGGGGCGACCGCTGTAGCCAGTGCACCGAAGGAGCCTCATGGACGCCGTGGACATCGCGAGATGGCAGTTCGCCATCACGACCGTCTACCACTTCTTCTTCGTCCCGGTCACGATTGGCCTGTCGGTCATCGTCGCCGGCTTCGAGACCGCATGGCTTCGCCACCGCAACCCCGAGATGCTGCGTCTGACCAAGTTCTTCGGCAAGCTGTTCACGATCAACTTCGCCCTTGGCCTTGTCACGGGAATCGTCCAGGAGTTCCAGTTCGGGATGAACTGGAGCGACTACTCGCGCTTCGTCGGCGACATCTTCGGTGCACCGCTGGCTATCGAGGCGCTGCTGGCGTTCTTCCTCGAGTCGACCTTCCTCGGCCTGTGGATCTTCGGATGGGACAAGCTCCCGCCGAAGCTGCACGCGGCCTGCATGTGGCTGGTCGCGGTCGGCACCTTGTTGTCGGCCTACTTCATCCTGGCTGCCAACTCCTTCATGCAGCACCCTGTCGGCTATCGCTTCAACCCGGTGACCGGGCGCGCGGAGATGACCGACTTCGTTGCCGTGCTCACCAACAAGGTCCAGCTGGTGACCTTCCCGCACACGATCACGAGCGCTTACATGGTCGGCGGCGCCTTCGTCATGGCGGTGGGTCTGTGGCACCTGCGCAAGCCGAACGTCGGATCGAACGCCGGGATGTACCGAAAGGCGACTCGGATCGGCGCCTGGGTCACCCTTTTCGCGGCTCTCGGTGTGGTCGTCTCGGGGGACCTCCAGGGCAAGGTGATGACCGAGGTTCAGCCGATGAAGATGGCCGCCGCCGAGGCGCTCTACAACTCCGAGGCCAGCCATGCTCCATTCTCGTTGTTGACGATCGGCTCGCTGGACGGCACTGAGGAGAAGTTCGCCGTCAAGGTGCCGAGTCTGCTCAGCTTCCTGGCCACCGGGCGCCTCGACGGCCCGGTGAAGGGCATCAACGAGCTCAAGGCCGCGTACGAGAAGCAGTACGGCGCGGACCCCGGCTCCCGTGTCTTCAGTACGAGCTACACCCCGACCATCCCGCTCGCCTACTGGTCCTTCCGGATCATGATCGGCCTCGGAATCGTAGGCGCCTTGATCGCCAT
>PKWT01000170.1 GCA_003132125.1 Micrococcales bacterium
GATCCCGACGTGGTCGCGCGCGCTGACCTGGTGGTGCTCCCCGGGTCTCGAGCCACATCGGCGGACTTGGAGTGGATGCGTTCGCGGGGCCTCGACACGGCGATCATCTCGCGAGTCGAGGCCGGCCGTCCGGTGTTGGGCATCTGTGGCGGATACCAGATGCTTGCCGAAAGCATCGAAGACCCCGATGGCGTCGAGTCCCGTTCCGCCCAGACGGTTCCAGGCCTTGGGCTGCTGCCGATCCGGGTGCGTTTCGACGTGGACAAACATCTGGGACGACCCGTGGGCGCGTGGCGCGGACACACGGTCACGGCATACGAGATCCACCACGGGGTGGCCGCTCGCACACGAGACGGAGGCGAGGCGGAGCCGTTCCTTGACGGGTGGCGGGCGGGGTCGGTGTGGGGGATGACCTGGCACGGAGCCCTCGAGAACGACGGCTTCCGGCGGGCATTCCTCACCGAGGTGGCATCCCAGGCGGGGGTGCGATGGCGGGCCGATCCGGGTGCGCCGGGCTTCGGTGCGAGGCGTGAGTCGATGCTTGACCGGCTGGCGGACGCCATCGAAGACAATCTGGACACTGCGGCGTTGGCTGCCCTCGTCGGCATTGACTTCTGAGGCGTTGTCGACGACTGAGGGTTCGGCTCACCGCCTACGATTCTCGAATGACCGCACTCGATACGGCGCCAACCTTCCACGAGACCACGCTCACCGCGGGAGAACTGACGCTGCGTCCGCTGACTGAGTCCGATGCAGATGACGTCGCCGAGGCCTGTCAGGACCCAGAGACGTTGCGCTGGCTGCCGATTCCCCGGCCATACACGCTGGCCAACGCCGCGTGGTTCATCGGCACTTTCGCGCCAGAGCTTCGCGAGTCGGGCGCCGGCATCGTGTTCGCGATCCAGTCCGCTGGAAGGCTGGCCGGCGTGGTCGACCTCAAGCACGTCAACTGGGCGTACAAGGTTGCCGAAGTGGGCTACTGGGTTGCGCCGTGGGCTCGCGGTCGGGGCGTCGCGTCACGCGCGTCACGCGCGCTTGCCGAATGGGCTATCCACGATCACGGATTCGAGCGCGTCGAGCTGTTCGCGGCAACCGGGAACATCGCGTCACAGAGAGCCGCTGAGAAGGCCGGCTTCGTGCGCGAGGGAGTGGCACGCAACGGCGGCTACGTGCATGACGGCCGGGTGGACCTGGTCCTGTTCTCTCTGGTCCCGGATGACCTGCAGAGGTCGGACCTCGGACCTCAGATGTCGTAGACCTCAAAGGTGACCGCGTGGTCGACGCCCATCGCCTGGCCGCCACCGCCGAGGATCATTCCCAGCAGCTCTCGAGGTGATGGGTAGTCCGGGCCGAGAGCTTCCAGATACACGTGATGGGCCTCGAGCGATGCCACTGCCGCGTCCATGTGCCCAGTCACGTCCACCCCGTGAGTGACCTCCGGTGAGCCCGCCATGCAGACCCATCTGACCCCGCTCCACGGCTCGTATCCTTCGTCCGCAAGCTCAGGGTGGATCCACCGGTTGCCGGCGTCCTTGGACGCGTCCAGCGCAGCAAGACCCACCGCGCGATGGTCGGCCTGGTTCGTGCCTCCGCCTGCGAACCGCTCGCGATGGGTCAGCGTGATGACGACCTCGGGTTTGTGGATGCGTATCGCCCGGGCGATGTCACGGCGCAGTGGCAGTCCGTACTCGACGGTGCCGTCGTCGTAGTCGAGGAACTCCACAGCCTCGACGCCCACCTCGGCCGCGCCGTCGCGTTCCTCCTGGGCCCTCAGGGACGCCGCTTCAGTGGGTGGGACCCCGTCGATGCCTGCTTCGCCGTGTGTGACCAGCAGGTAGGTGACCGTCTTGCCCTGTTGCACCCAGCGGTCGACAGCCGCGGCGATGCCGTACTCGAGATCGTCGGGGTGAGCGGCCACACAGAGCACGTGGGACCACGACTCGTCTAACGATGGGAGGAGCTGGTTGAGTGATTGTTCGCTGCTCATGCGGTCACGCTACCCATCACGGTGTCAGTATCCGCCGCCCATGTACCCCGCCGCAGGACGGGGACCACCACGGTCTGGGCCGGACAGCGGTTTTCGGCTGGGTAGGGTGACGTGCATGACGGATCAGTGGACGTGGACCTATCTCGACCCAGACGGCCAGCCGATGACCGGTGAGACCCTGGTCACGAATGGTTTTCCCTCGCAGAGTGAGGCCGAGAGCTGGCTCGGCGAGCAGTGGCGCGAGCTGGCCGGCGTAGGGGTGGACGCCGTCACGCTCGCCCACGAGGGCGCCGTGGTCTACGGACCGATGAGCCTGCGAGCAGCCGGGTGAACGGTTCAGCGAATACAGGAGTGAAGGTCCCGGCCAGCCACATGCCGCTGGGAGACGGACTGGTTCGCGACCTCGAGCGCCAGGTGCGCCAAGCACAGAGTCAGTGGCACTCGCCGGCGGTGAGCGCAGGCGTCGTCAGGGACGGCGCGCTCGTGTGGTCCCTGCACGTTGGCGCGGCACGACTCGACCCGACCGCTGGGCCGAACGACGACACGCAGTACATGATCGGGTCGATCACCAAGACGTTCACGGCGGTGCTGGTCATGGCGCTGCGCGATGCCGGCAGGCTGTCGCTGGAGGACCGTCTGGACACGTACCTGCCCCACACCAAACACGGTGCCGTGACCATCCGCCAGCTTCTCTCGCACGCTTCCGGCCTGCAGCGCGAGCCGGTCGGCCGGATCTGGGAGAACTTCGACGCGCCTGACCAGGAGCGGCTGCTGCGTGAGCTGGAGGAGGCTGAGCAGGTTCTGCCCGTCCACTTCGCGTTCCACTACTCCAACCTCGCGTTCGCGCTGCTGGGACAGATCGTGGAACAGCTCGACGGCCGACCATGGGGTGACGTCGTCAACGAGCGCATCCTCGCGCCGCTGGAGATGAAGAACACCGGTCTGGTTCCTGACAACGCGACTCGAGCGCTGGGCTATCAGATTCATCCGCATAC
>PKWT01000143.1 GCA_003132125.1 Micrococcales bacterium
CCCGGCGCTTCGGGGGCGGCGCTGTCATCGCTGCGCAAAGGCTGGTTCTTCGAGCAGCAGCCTGTCGCCGCTGAGGCCAGTCGATCCGGCGACATGTCCTCGGCCGCGATGGTGTTCCGCGCAACGGGACGCCCTGGAGTCATTCTCGTCGTCGAAGGGCCTGAGGCCCGCGCGACCAAGCTCGGTGAGTCCGAACGCAAGAAGGTCAGCCGCGTTGCCGGGCCGAACGTCCCCGTGACGGTGATCAGGGTTGGCGAGGGCGGCGGCGAGGATGAGGTGTCGGTCCGCAAGATTGCCAGCAAGCTCCAGCGGATGAAGCCCGTCCTCACCAAGGAAGAGGTCGCGGCTGTCAACAAGCGACTCAAAGCCTTGGGCGGCCTGCGTCCTCCGCTACCGGCTGGCGTTGACCCCAACCGGGTTCGCATGGACCGCAAGGCGATGCGAGGTCGCTGACCCTCGATCAGCTACGCACCAGAACGGTGCCTGCGAGCTTGTCATGAAAGCCGCGAGCGTCGCGGTCCCAGAACAACGCCGGGATCGCGAGTGCCACGAGCACCCCGCGGATCAGCGCTGGGATCAAGCTGGTCGTGGGCTTTCCCAGCCGGACCACACGCAGGCCCATCAGGCGGTGACCGACGGTGAACCCGGCGGTGCCGACCAGCAGGATGTTCTCAACCGCGAAGAGGGCCGGAACGGTCAGTGCGTGCCCCAGGCTCTCCGCCGGCCTACCCCATGCGGCGCCAAAGAAAGCCACCCCGATTACCGTGCAGATGGCCCAGTCGACGGTGACCGCGACCAGACGCCGGCCAAAACGGGCGATCGACCCCGGACCGTCCTCCGGCATACCGAGTCGTCTTCCTGGGTAGCCCTCAGGATCCTGGCCCACTGCGCCAGATCCCTGCAGCCAAGAGCCCATATCCCTGCGATCAATCACGCGTCACAGGCTACGTGGGGCCCCGGTCGGACGTAACACCGGCGAAACACTCGGGTGTTGGCGCCGAAATCCGGCCCCGATAGGGTCGGCCACGATGCAGAAACAGGCCCGACCGCGACGCGACGGGCCCCACCACAGGAGGTTGGATGTTCAGCAAGCCTGAAGAGGTCCTCGAGTTCATCAAGAACGAAGACGTCCAGTTCGTCGATGTTCGCTTCTGCGACCTGCCCGGCGTCATGCAGCACTTCAACGTGCCAGCCGCTGCGCTGACCCTGGACTTTTTCACCGAAGGCCAGATGTTCGACGGCTCCTCGATCCGCGGCTTCCAGGCCATCCACGAGTCCGACATGAAGCTGATCCCCGACGCGACGACGGCCTATCTGGACCCGTTCCGCAAAGAGAAGACGCTGATCATGAACTTCTCGATCGTTGACCCGTTCACCGACGAGCCCTACAGCCGCGACCCGCGCAATATCGCGGCCAAGGCCGAGGCCTACCTGAAGTCGACCGGCATCGCCGACGCCGCATACTTCGGCGCAGAGGCCGAGTTCTACGTCTTCGACGACGTGCGCTTCGAGACCAAGCAGAACGCGTCGTACTACTACATCGACTCGATCGAGGCGGCCTGGAACACCGGACGCGTGGAGGAGGGTGGCAACCAGGGCTACAAGACCCGTTATAAGGGTGGATACTTCCCCGTTCCGCCGGTCGACCACTTTGCCGACATGCGCGACGAGATGTGTCTGAAGCTTGCTGATGTGGGCCTCACCGTCGAGCGCAGCCACCACGAGGTGGGCACCGCCGGCCAGCAGGAGATCAACTACCGCTTCGGTTCGCTGCTGCAGTCCGGTGACGACGTGATGAAGTTCAAGTACGTCATCAAGAACGTTGCCTGGGCGGGTGGCAAGACCGCCACGTTCATGCCCAAGCCGATCTTCGGCGACAACGGCTCCGGAATGCACACTCACCAGAGCCTGTGGAAGGACGGCGTGCCGCTCTTCTACGACGAGCGTGGCTATGGCGGCCTCTCGGACATCGCCCGCTGGTACATCGGAGGCTTGCTCAAGCACGCCCCTTCGCTGCTGGCATTCACCAACCCGACGGTCAACTCATACCACCGTCTGGTCCCCGGCTACGAGGCTCCGGTCAACCTGGTGTATTCCGCCCGCAACCGTTCCGCCTGCGTCCGCATCCCGATCGCCGGCAACTCCCCCAAGGCCAAGCGGATCGAGTTCCGTATCCCGGATCCGTCGGCCAACCCGTACCTCGCCTTCGCAGCCCAGCTGATGGCCGGCCTCGATGGCATCAAGAACCGCACCGAGCCCCCTGCACCCGTCGACAAAGACCTCTACGAACTGCCACCCGAGGAGCACGACCAGATCGCGCAGGTCCCCGGTTCGCTCCCCGAGGTCTTGGCGGCCCTGGCGGTTGACCACGACTACCTCCTTGAGGGCGACGTGTTCACCAAGGACCTCATCGAGACCTGGATCGAGTGGAAGACGCTGAACGAGGTGGACCCGATCCGCTTCCGCCCGCACCCGCATGAGTTCGAGATGTACTACGACATCTGAGTGTTGCCGGTGCTGAGCGCCGGATTCTGGTCTGCCACAACGTAATTGCTAACGCGGACCCCCCTCGGGGAGTCCGCGTTAGCACTAATATGGCACTAATCTTCTCCCCGAGACGCCGTTGGCGCTGGCGTCCGCGAACAGATCCTGGTCTGGTTCCGCTCCCTGCCGCCCGTGACCCTCGCCGACCGCCGACGGGCTGCCTCCGCTCCGGCAGCGGACGCCCCGGGGGCCCCGCGGGCTGCACGCGCCACCAAGTACCAGCGGCGCGACGGCCGCGGCACCGCCAAGGCCGCGGCATGAGCACCCGCAGCAAGCCGGTCAAGGCGTTCGGCGACTCGTTGATGCCCCTTCAGTGCTTTCCACGAGGAAGTCCTCCAGCTGAGGCCTCAGCGCGATGCGCGGGGGCGGCCTCGTTTGGGTATCGGTTCGGCATGTTTCGGCATGCGTCCCACGTCGGTCAGCGCCCGTCGCAGCACCATCTCCACGTGGGCGTTGACGCTTCGGAACTCGTCGTTGGCCCAACGGATGAGGGCGTCGTGGACGGCCGGATCGAGGCGAAGCAAGACCTGCCGGCGCTCGCTCATGTGTAGAGCGAACCGGCGTTCACAACCGGCGACGGCGGCTGATCGCCGCACAACACGACCATCAGGTTGCTGACCATGGCGGCCTTTCGCTCGTCGTCGAGGGCGACGACACCGTTCTCCGTCAGCCGGTTGAGCGCCATCTCGACCATCCCTACCGCGCCCTCGACGATCCGGGAACGGGCCGCGACGACGGCGTTGGCCTGCTGGCGGCGCAGCATCGCTTGGGCGATCTCGGGGGCGTAGGCGAGATGGGAGATCCGGACCTCGACAATCTCGACCCCGGCGATGGAGACCCGCGTCGCGACCTCCAGCGCCAGCTGGGCAGCGACGACGTCGGTGGAACCGCGCAGCGACGTGCCCGCATCGGTACTGTCGTCGTAGGGGTGGGTGGTGGCGACGTGGCGCAGCGCCGACTCGGCCTGCACGGTGACGAAGTCGAGGTAGTTCTGGACGGCGTAGGTCGACTTCGCGGTGTCGGCGATCTGCCAGACCACAATCGCGGCGATCTCCACGGGGCTGCCGTCGGCGTCGTTGACCTTCAGGTGGCCGGTCTCGAAGTTGCGGACCCGGATGCTGACCCCGCGGCGCAGGGTGAGTGGCAGAACCCACCAGAACCCGGGGCGCTGCACGGTACCGATGTAGCTGCCGAAGAACTGGACCACCGAGGTCTGCCCGGGTGTCACGATGACCAGCGAGGTAATGACCAGGACGAAGGCCACGCCGGGCACCCACAGCCACCCAGCGTTGTGTTGGCTCCCGACCACGATCCACCAGAGAGTTCCGGCGAGCACGAGTACACCCAGCCAGCCGGTGACTGCGAGGGCGGGGCGCTGCGTGATGTCAACCTGGGCGCCCTGGTGCCCGACTGGTTCGGCGTCGATCGGTGATGTGACGGTGCTCATGGTGTCCTCCTTCGCCCAAAAAATGATAATTAATAGATATCACTTTTAGACGAACGACGCCAGCCATTGCGGCACCGGAGTTGGTCCGCAACAGGCTTGGCGCGTGAGTCCTTGCAAGCAGCCAGAACAAGCTCGACGGCTGCTCGTGAGGGCTCGTCTGCGTCTGGCCACTTTGTGGCCGTAACAGTTCAGCGTCGTCATCGCGTTGGCATGCTCAGCCGACACGCAGATCCCTGACCACCGCGATAGAAGACAGGTCTTTGTCGTAGACGGGGGACAA
>PKWT01000075.1 GCA_003132125.1 Micrococcales bacterium
GACGAGTCACCCTGCTACCGGTCCTGGTCCTGATCTCGCCATCTCAGCCTCAGGGTTCTGCCGCGAAGGCGCATTTCGCTCGCGCCCCACTCGGCCAAGGTGGACTCAAATTCTTCCTCCCTGACGACATCGTCGATGAAGTGGCTCTCGGCGTCGTTGTAGCTGAGCAGCCAGTGGGGTGTTTCGCGAGGGCTGACTCCGCGCTTCCACCAGAGATGGCCAGTGACGGTCCACCACGTTTCGACATCGACGGTCAGCTCACCAACTCGCTGGCTCCCGTCGTAGACGTCCGCGACCCGGTTGATGTATATCGCGAGTCTGGGATCCGTAACAGTGAGTGGTTCACGACGCATGGCGACGATCCTGCCGCAGACGGCGACGGGCTGCGCGAACCCGCCCGGACATGCCGCGTTTCGCTCACCTATGCGGCTCCGAGGCGCGGTGGTGGTGCCTCGGCAAATAAGTTGCCCGCATGGAGATTGTGACCAGCAGCGACCGCCCCGACCTCGAAGCGCAGGCCAATGAGGTCTTTCGGGTGAAGTGGCCGGAGTTCATCTTCCACGACCCGGAAGTTTACACAGGAGCCCTTCAAAGCGCGCGAAGCTGCGCCTACGATGGATGAGCGCCGGGGAGGTGAAGTTGACCCAAGCACAGTCTGGCCATGAACGATCCACGGTGTTCGCCACTGTCCGTCAATGGTTCGAGGACACGGGCGCTTTCCCCGGTTTCGCAGTCGCTCTCCTGGTGGTTGGCTTCCTGTTTGTTCTCGCTGAGATCCAGAGCCCGAGCATGCTGCAGTGGAACGGGACAGGGGTGCACGCCACCCAAAGTGGGGGAATCGCGTTCTACTCGTTCCAAGGCCAGACCTACACCCTGAACGTGCCAACACCCGCGGCGTTTTCGAGCACGGTGTATATCGACCCAGCCGAGCCATCGACGGCGATGTTCAGCAACCCGGTTACCCGTTGGACAGAGGCCGCCACCGTGGCCGGTCCCTTTGCTGCCGCAGCGCTTCTGCTGGCCCTCGGTTTTGCTCGCAAGTCACGGCGAAGGCGCCTGCGCCTCAGGCAACGCGGTTCGCTCTACGCGGTGAAGGACACTGCCACCGGGAACAAGCGTCGACGTTCGGCGCAGGGTCGACCGTCCTGACTCAGCCCCTGACTGATCCGGGGTCCTGGATCGCCGCGAAATACCACCAACGCACGAACAAATACTTCCCTCAATTTGACGTCTTCGTACTCGATGAGGGCCGGGTCATCGCCGGTGGTTGGGGCGTGCCCCTGCGTTGGGACGGGACCCTGGAGGATCTGCCCGACGGCTATGACGGCGCCCTGGTGAGGTCCATCGAGGACCACGAGTCGGGTGTTGCACCAACCACCTTCAGCTTCATGGCTGCTGCCGTCGGGAATGATGTGACGAAACGGGGACTGGCTGGACAGGTTCTCACCGCGCTCAGCGTGCGTGCGCGGTCCGCGGGACTCGCGCATGTGATCGCACCGTTGAGACCCACCCTGAAACACCGCTACCCGACCACCCCGATGAAGACGTTCGTCCGCTGGACTCGACCGGACGGGCTGTCGATCGACCCGTGGAAAAGGGCTCATCAGCGGATGGGTGCCACCATCCTGGCTCCGGCTGCCCGGTCCATGGTCATCAGCGGGACCGTAGGCGAATGGGAATCCTGGACCGACATGGTTTTTCCCGAGTCGGGCAGCTACGTCGTTCCTGACGCCCTGAGCCTCGTCGACATCAACTGCGAGACCGACACCGGCACCTACATCGAAGAAGGCCTCTGGACCGAGCACCGGTAACAGTCGGGCTGCGAACATCCGCTCATGCCGCGATGGGTGCGCTCGTCAGCGTGGTTGCGATCGCCATCCGGGGCGTCGGTCGAGTGCGTCGGAGACGCCAGAGAGGGCCTGGGCCAGGGCGGGTAGGTCCCGGTCATATATCCGTCCGGTATCCAGAGCCTTGGCGAGCTGGGCCAGCGCCGCTGGCCACGCCGCGCCCTGGGGGACGGTGGCCACGGGCACTTCCTGCACAACCGTGACGAGCCGATCCACCTCGACAACCCGGTCGACAACCTGGACGGCGGCGTGTCCTGACGCGGCCGCACGGGTAAGTTCCCAGGCCCGGTGGCGGCATGATGACGAGCACCACTTCGGGATCCGACCCCGCGCCGGGAGCAGGATCGGCGACCCGCACCAACCACACGCCAGTGTCTGTCCCGGGCGCCGCGGCGACCGGGACCGGCGGTCGTCGGTGGCCGCGATGGCCTCGCTTGTCGTGCTCGTTTCGCCGGTCTTCATGCACGTTCCCCCTCCTGTTTGTTTCGTGCCAACGACTTTAGCAGACCGAGAATGCAAGAGGTGTGTGCCACATCGATTGCGGCGTTTTCTTGGGGGTGCGCTGGGCGTGAGGCTGTTCGGGTTCGTGACCGCTGGCAGTGGCTGTGTCGTCTCAAGGACGTGCGACGGTTCGGAACGAAAACGGCGACTTGATGGGTCAGCAGTCGATCAGACAGGAGGCTCGGCTGGCGGCGTTGGATTCGCAGTCGAAGGGCGCCGCAGCTTGTCCAGCGCGAGGAGACCGGATGTCAGACCTGAGCCGACCCGTGGCCGGGACCGCCTCGCGGGTTCGAGGTTAAGCCTCGGTCCCACCCTCCGACACGACGGCGAGTTATCCACAGGTGCCGGCCGCGGCCGGCACCAAGACCGGGTGGGATGGCTGGATGGGCAGGAGGACCCGCACGAGATAGGAACTGGGCCCGGGATGACGACCGACACGATCAACCAGGATCTCGGGGACACCCTGGCTGCGGTCGCACAGCTGCAGTGCTATTTCAGACCGCAATGACCGCAGACAGCCTTCCCGAGCCTTAGGGGTGTCAAGGACGAGCAGCCCAAGCTCGGCCGAAGAGACGAAAGGTGACTTGGCGATGATCAGCCCCGAAACGCAGACCAGTCCACCATTGCGGAGGACCACCAATCTGCTCAAGTCCGTCGCCGAAGCTTCGTCGACGAGCGACACCCAACCACTGGCGACGTGGAGTATTCACCGCATCGCAACAGGCGCCCACCTTGGCCAGCGCAACATCCTCGACATGCTGGGTCGGCCCGGAGTGACGGCGAAGGCCCAAGCCGACCTCGACACCCGTCTCGACGCCTCAGCGGCGGGGAACCGATGAACCCCCAGCCCGTGCCGCCGGCCAGGTACGCGGGCGAGCTGCTAACCGTCGAGCAGGCCGCCGACCGGATCAGGATGAGCGCGCGCTACGTCCGCCGCCTCATTGCCGAACGTCGGATCGGGTTTTACCGACTCGGGCGCAGCGTTCGGATCGACCCCGCCGAGCTCACCGCCTTCGTCACGGCTGGCCGGATCGATCCCATCACCGAAACCACCGTGTGGAACGACCTCAGGGGCGTTGGGTAATGGCAAACAAGAATGGGCACCGCAGATTCGGTAACATTCGCAAACTCCCCTCGCGGCGCTATCAGGTGCGCTACCTCGGACCCGACGGCGTAATGCGTAGCGCTCCACGCACATTCGCAAGGAAGGAGGAGGCGCAGCGCTGGCTCACGCTTACCGAGGCGCGGATGGCGCGGGACGAATGGATCGCACCAGAGCGGGCAATGGTCCTCCTGAAGGACTACGCGGAGCGCTGGATCTCCCAACGACCGAACCTTCGACCACGCACCGTGGACCTCTACACGTGGATTCTGGGAAAGCACGTCACGCCGTACCTGGGTGGTGTGCCTCTGGGACTGATCGACACGCCGATGGTCAGGGACTGGCGTTCCGAACTTCTCGCCGCGGGGGTTTCGCAGGGTGGAGCTGCGAAGGCGTACCGGCTGCTTCGCGCGGTTCTGATGACAGCCGTCAAGGAGGACGAAATCATTCGGAGGAACCCGTGTCAGATTCCGGGGGCCGACCAGGAAAGGGCCACCGAACGTCCCATCCTCACCGTCAGTCAGGTGTTCGACCTGACTGCAAAGGTTCCGGAGCGCTATCGCGCGCTCATTCTCTTGGCGACCTTCGGTTGTCTGCGGTGGGGCGAGGTGGCTGC
>PKWT01000030.1 GCA_003132125.1 Micrococcales bacterium
GGGCTGGGGTGAGGGCGTGGTAGGTTGCGCCACTGATGACCCGCGAGGTGAAGGCGCCGACGCCGTTCGGCGTTCCAAGCCCTGTCGGGCCGTCGTAGCCGGCGACGCCGTTGCAGAGATACGACCCTGAGGTGCAGGTGCCCCAGGTGACGTCGTTGTTGCCACCCACAACGTCGTTCAGTGCGGCGGTGTTGCCGTAGAGATAGCTCGCCGGATAGGTACCGGCCGCTGGACGGCCGGCCAGGGCAAATGTGGCGGCAATGATCGGCGACGCGACGCTGGTCCCGCCGTATCCTCCCACCCAGCCGCCGTTGACATAGATCCATACCCCAGTTGCGGGATCGGCAACGGCCGAAACATCGGCTTGGGTTCGGTTAGTGCATCCGGTGTCATGCTGCCAGGAGGGTTTGGGCTCGTACAGGGAGCAGCCACTGCCCGCTCCCCCATAGCTGTCGCCCCAGGCCGACTCGGTCCAGCCGGCGCTCTGGCTGCCCGTCAGGCGGGTGCCGCCGACCGCGATCACATACGGTGAAGCGGCCGGGTACTCGACGCTGGGGGATGTCGTGCCCTTGAAGACTCCCGTGCAGTTGTAGCCGCAGTCACCGGTCGCGGCAGTTATGGCCACGCCCGGGTGGTTGTAGTACTGCGTGTCGTAATAGCTCTCACTGCTCCACTCGGGACCACCGTAGCTATTCGACACGGCGATCGCGCCGAGCGACACAGCGGTGTTGACCGCTGGTCCCAGGTCGTAGAAGTTGGAGCTGTTGGCCTCTACGAGCAGGATGTTGCAGTTTGGACATGCGGCCGAGACCATGTCGATGTCCAGGGCGATCTCATCGCCCCAGCCCGCGTTGGCAGCCGGATACGGGCCGGTGCTACCGCTCTGGTTCACCTTGCGGAAGCAAAGGTTGGCGGTCGTGCATGCGGGCAGGCCAAAGTTGCTTCGGTAGGCCGCCAGGTCTTTCTCCGCGGTCGGCAGGTCGTATGCATCGACTATCGCGACCGTCATCCCGGAGCCCTGGCTTGTCGGAAGTGCATAGGCGCTCTGTATGTCAGCCGGAGTCAAGGACCCCGTTGTGGCATGGGGTGAGACCGCTGAGCCGGAAGGTGCCCCGATATCCGTGCGACGAAGCGCGAGACATTGCGCCGTGCCGGGTGTTGGCGCAGGACAGACAGCCTCCACTTTGGACGTCTGCGGTACCGGGGAACTGGCAAGCGAAGGTGCCGCCGCAAAGAACGGTGCTGCCAGTGCACCTAGCGCGAGAGCCGCCGCGATCCGTCGCTTCAGCCCTGAGATCTTGACCATCTGTGACCCCTCCACGGCTGCCCTAAATCCACGACTGACGTCCACTAGGTGACGAAGATACTGAGCCTACGATAATTCCGCTCCTGCCAGTCGACGCCTCACGTCAAGGCACGTAGTAGCCCGTGACATCGAGTACAAGATCGGTCGTGTTACCGGCGCTCGACATGTAGGTGGCGCTCAAGGTGCCACCGGAACCAAGGGCAACGGTCAGGCCGTTGCCCTTGACGTCGCCTTTGACAAAGTTGATCGTCGAGGTCCCAGGGCTGACCGTTGCGACGGGACCCACGAAGACCGCCCAGGAGTAGGTCTCGTTGACCACGGTGACGTTGCCGGTGACGCCGGTTGCGGTGGTAGGAATGCCGCCGCGGCCGCTCACCTGGAAGGTCTGTGGGGCATTCGCACCGAAGGTGCCGGTCAGACCGTTGCCGACTCGGGTGTCGAGCAGACGCGCCGGAGTAAGGGGCACGTACCGCGTACCGGTTGCGTCCGCGGTGTAGTAGCCGGTCACATCGAAGACGAGATCGGTCGTGTTGCCCGAGGTCGACATAAAGGTGGCCGAGAGGCTGCCCGTCCCGCTCAGAGCGACGGTCAGGCTGTTGCCCTTGACCTCACCTGCCTTGAAGTTGATCGTCGAGGTCGCGGGGTTCGCAATTGGGAGCGGTCCGAGGTAGGCCGCCCAGGAGTAGGTCGAGTTGACGACCGTCACGTTGCCCGTGACTGCCGTGGCGCCAGCGGGCACGCCGCCACGACCTGTGATCTGGAACGTGGCGGGCGTGTTGGCGACGAGCTTGGCGCTCAAGCCGTTCCCGGATCGGCTATCAAGCAGACGAATCGGTGTCATCGGGTGGTAGGTGGCGCCACTCGTATCGGGTGTGAAGTAGCCGCTCACATCGAAGACTAGATCGGTCGTCTTGCTGGCGCTAGACACAAAGGTAGCGCTGAGGGTGCCACCTGAGCCAAGCGCGACGGTCAGGCCGTTGCCTGCGACCTCACCTGTCTTGAAGTTGATCGTCGAGGTCGACGGGTACGCCACTGGATCTGGTCCGAGGTAGACGGCCCAGGAGTAGGTCGAGTTGACGACCGTGACGTTGCCCGTGACTGCCGTGGCGTTCGATGGGATGCCGCCTCTACCTGTCACTTGGAACGTGGCGGGCGTGTTGGCGACGAGCTTTCCGGAGAGGCCGTTGCCGTTACGAGTGTCGAGGACGCGTGTCGGACTGAGGGCGTGGTATGTGGCGGGGGCGTACGTGGTGGGCAGCGGGGGGGCTCCCTGAATCACCAATCCCGGACCGTAGTAGATCTCCAGGATCTGTTCACCGGTCTTGCCGTCGATGGCGCAGTTCCAGGCACTGCGCTGCATCAGGTAATTGCCACCCAGCGTGTGTGCGTCCGTTCCGCAGGCGACATTGGTCCCCGGCCGATAGCCTGTGAACACGAAGGAGCCATTCTTGGTGATCGACTCGGACCAGGTGCTCTCCACGGCCTGGATGTGGCTTGCCGCCGGCGTCCTCGTCTCGGGCGAGTAGATCTGGTCGTTGCTGTCGTCTCTGACGTCATAGCAGCCGCCCGTGGCGGTCCCGCCCCGCCAGGTCATCGCGTAGTACCAGGCGTACTGCTTGATGGCCACAGCTCCGGCCCTCAGCACCTCCTGAGACCAGGTCAAGGGCCACTCGGCAGGCATGACAACCTTGACGTAGGTCTTGAAGTCAACCGTCTCGACCACCCCGGTCGATACACGCAGGACCCGGATCGTGGGTGGCGGCGTCGTCGTACTGGACCAACCGGTGCAAGTGGCCGCCTGCACGACAGGAGGGCTCGAGACGGCGGGCAACCAGATGGTGGCGGCCAGAAGAGCCGCTGCTGCGAGTCGTCGCTTCACGTCAAGGCACGAAGTAGCCGGTCACGTCGAAGACCACATGCGTGGTAGATCCAGACGTCGGGCCGGCATNNCGAGAGCCACAGTCACCGCGTTAGCCCGGTCATCGCCGACGGGGAAGTTGAGAGTCGAGCTGGTCGGGTTGTTCATCGCGATCGGACCGATGGCGAGGTAGCCGAGGCTGGTCTGCCCGGTCACGGTCAGGTTGCCAGTAACGGCCGTGGCGCCCGCGGGAACCCCGCCCAGACCGGTCACCTGGAATGTTCGAGCGACGTGAGAGCCGAAGACGCCCGACAACCCTGTGCCGGATCGGGTGTCTAGGATGCGAGATGGGGTGAGCGGGACATACCTGGCGCCACTCGTATCGGGCGTGAAGTAGCCCGTGACGTCGA
>PKWT01000430.1 GCA_003132125.1 Micrococcales bacterium
TCAAGCTTGATTGGGGTCAAGCACAGTGCTCGTCCTCACGCCAATGTCTCGTACCGTCCGCGGTAGTACACCAGAGCCTCGCCGGGATGAGCGGCTGTTGCTACCGAAACGACTTCTCCGACCACGATGCTGTGGTCGCCGGCCTGATGGATCTCGGTGGTACGGCACTCGAACGTCGACAGAGCATCGTCCAGCAACGCCACACCGGTCTGCGGCCCACGATGGTGAGGGATGTGGTCGAGCTGAGCATGAAGCGGCCGCCCGCGAGTGGACAGCCAGTCGGCACCAGGCCTGTCTTTGGTCGACAGCACGCTGATCCCCCAGACGCCCGCGTCGGCCACGGCGTCATGGAAGCGTCCCTCGCGTTCGACGCAGACGAGCAGGAGCATCGGTTCGAGCGACACCGATGTCAGGGCACTGGCTGTCATCGCGTGGTCCAGATCGCCGATGCGGGTGGTCAGCACTGTGACACCGGTCGCGAAACGGCTCATCGCCCGACGGAACAGATCGGTATCGGGGGTGTCCTGGGTCATCAGCGACCCTCCAAGTCGGTCAGTAGGCCGGCATGCCACGGTGCGCTGGGCGCCGCCGGCACGAGATCACCAGTGGCCAGATCAAGCCGTGCGAAACCCTCGCGGCCGGACAGCCGAGCGGCCACGTGGTTGGACAACGTGTAGTAACCGTCGTAGACGACGACCTGGGTCCTGTGTTGGCCCAACGCCCGGCTCTGCGTCTCGACGAGGACTGGTTCGTCCACCACGTGGGTGACGACATCGTCACGGACAACCGATGGTGGGTATGGATCATCCTGTTGCAGTACAACGCATGTCGAACTGGTTGCGGACACATTCTCCTGCAGCCACAACCGGTCCTGCGACGCCCAGCTCTGGGGGGTGAGGATGCAGTAGGCCACTGGCGCCGCCATCGCGTCGGGCTCGGCCGAAGCAGTCCAAGCCGAGAGGGCAGAGAGGGCCGACATCGTCACTCGATGGGCCTGGACGTGGTCCGGATGCGAATAGCCTCCCTGCCTGTCATAGGTCACGACCACGTCCGGCCGTACCGCCCTGATGTGGGTGGCCACCAGGGCAGCGGCTTCGTCGACGTCAGCATTAGCAAAAGCATCCGGATGCTGTGCGCCAGACGTACCGGCCATCCCCGAGTCGCGATAGCGAGAAGCAACACCTCGCGCAGGGTCCTCCCCCAGCACGGCATGCTGAACCCCCAGCACCGCCATGGCCGCCCGGAGCTCTTCGCGGCGCGTGTATCCAAGACTGTCATCGCGGTCGGAGCCACAATGGGCCAGCTCCGCCGGGATCACCTCACCCTCCTCGCCGAGAGTGCACGTGAGCAGGTGGACGTCGTGCCCCTGAGCGGCATAGGCGGCCATGGTGATCCCCGTCGTCAACGTCTCGTCGTCGGGGTGGGCGTGGACGAACAACAGCCTGGCCTGTCTGGGGGAACCCTGGGCCGCCGGATGGGCTGTCACTGGATGTTCACGTCGACCGTGGCCAGGTCGACGGTGCTGGCCAGCGCCGGGTTGTCGATGTAGTTCGTGACGCCACCACCGTGCACGTACATGTACTTCTGGTTGGTCAGAGCGATGGCTGCGACCTGGGTCGCCAGCAGCATGTCGAGGTCTCCCCACGCCTTCTCGCGCTGGGACGCATCGGGGATCTTGGCGGCGGCGTCGATCTTCGCGTTGATCGCTTGGCTGGCGAACCGTCCATAGTCCTGGCCTGATGAGCTGGCCGTGAGGTTGAGCCGGCTGTCGAACAGCGACGGAATCACGCTTGAGCCGGATGGCCACTCGGCGGACCCTAAGGCCCACATCACGTCATAGGCGCGACTGTTCTGGACGGAGGTGATGGTCGTGAAGTAGTCACTCTCGAGGCCCTCGAGGGTGACCGAGAACCCGGCGTTCTGCCATCCGTTCTGCAGGGCCGCCATGGCCGTGTCAGCGATGGCGCCCTTCCGGTAGGCCACCGTGATGGCAACCGGCATGGCAAGCCCGGAGGCCTGCAGCAGACTGCGTGCCCTGGCGGCATCCCCACGGGGTGGGACGTTCAGGGGGTTGAGATCGTGGTAAGCGGGGAGGGACTTGTTGATCATCGCGTAGGTCGATTCTGCCGCGGTATCTCCACCAAGGGCGGTGACGTATGCCTCTCGGTTTGTACTCACGGCCAACGCCTGCCGCACCTTCAGGTTGGCCATTGTCGGCCTGCTGAAGTTGGGCAACAGGTAATCCACGAACGGCGCGCGCGGGTTCGTCGACAGCGCCTTGATCGCCGGAGTGGACATGATGTTGTGCTGCAGCACCGGCGGCGCAGAGTCCCCGGTCAGCTCAAGGGAGTCCGAGCGCGCGTTTCCCATGATCGAGCTGATCGCGGTCTCGACCGGGATCCCCTCCTTGTAGACGATCTGCGTCGGCCTCGCCTTGCGGATCGGGTCGGACGCCATGTCCCAATGTGGGTTGCGGACGAAGGTTCCGCCCTCACTGGGCGTCCAGGCGGTCTTGAGCATGTAAGGGCCGTTGGAGAAGATCTCAATGGCTGACTGGGCGCCGCGGTCCTTGTCCACCCGCACCGGGCCGAAGGCCGACAGTGCCACCACCTGGTTGAAGTCCGGCACGGGTCTGGCCAGCGTGAATGTGATCGTCTGACCCGAACAGGTCACCGCCTTGTCGAACCCCGCCTGCCCTGTCTTGAGGTAGGGGCCGGCATAGCTGCTGGAGCCATCATTGTTTCGGGGCACATCCAGCAAGGCCAGAGCGACGGTCGAACCACCGGTGATCTGGGTGGTCGCGAAGGTGCGTGAGATGCCGTACTTCACATCGGCGCACGTGACGGGCTTGCCGTCCTGCCATGTGGCGTCGCTTCGCAGGGTGAAGCGCCAGACTCTGCCCCCATCGGAAACCGTCCCGGTGTCCGTGGCCAGGTCGGGTGCGAGATCCGGCAGCGTGTCCTGGTGGGTCGCCGGAGCCCACGCGGTCAGCGTCCGCTCGAAGACACGACCCGCGAAGGCCATCTCGGCTCCGACCGACAGCCGTTGAGGATCCCACGCTGCCACTGGACCCAGGCGCAGGATGGTCAGCCCAGCGCCTGACGTGCTGGGACCAGCCGACGTGGGCTTGACGTCCGACTCCCGCTGCACGGAACACGAGGTCGTCACAAGAATGACGCCAACGCTCAACGCAAGAACGGCGGTACATCTTCTGGCGGGCATGTGCTGGTGACTCCTCAAGTGCACGGGCGATGAACGCGCGCCGGACGCGTCTCGGCTCAAGACGACCGTACGCTCCCCGGGAAGTCCCTCCGCAGGCTCAGGACTTGGCGGCCGTCTTTGCCCTGGCCGCGGTTCGTGCGCGCTCGTTCTGGGGTAGCACGAGCTTGCGGATACGGACCGCGTCCGGGGTGACCTCCACGCACTCGTCCTCGCGACAGAACTCCAGCGCCTGCTCCAGGCTCAGCTTGCGCGGCGGGATCAGGCGCTCGAGCACCTCTGAGGTGGCCGAGCGCACGTTGGTGAGCTTGCGTTCCTTGCAGATGTTGACATCCATGTCCTCAACGCGAGAGTTCTCGCCCACGATCATGCCCTCGTAGACCTCGGTCGTCGGCTCCAGGAACATCGCCCCGCGCTCCTGCAGGTTGAACATCGCGTAGGACGTTGCGACACCCGTACGGTCGGCCACCAGCGAACCGTTCTGTCGGGTCTTGAGCTCCCCGACCCACGGCTCGTAGTCCTCGAAGACATGGTTGGCGATGCCGGTGCCGCGGGTGTCGGTGAGGAACTCGGTCCGAAAGCCGATGAGCCCGCGCGACGGTACGACGAACTCCATCCGCACCCAACCGGTGCCGTGGTTGACCATCTGCTCCATGCGACCCTTGCGGACGGCCAACAGCTGGGTGATGGTGCCGAGATGCTCCTCGGGCGCGTCGATCGTGAGGCGCTCGAACGGCTCGTGGATCTTGCCGTCGATCATGCGGGTAACCACCTGCGGTTTGCCGACCGTCATCTCATAGCCCTCGCGGCGCATCTGCTCGACCAGGATGGCCAGCGCCAGCTCACCACGGCCCTGCACCTCCCACGCGTTGGGCGTCTCGGTAGGCAGAACCCGGATCGAGACGTTACCGACCAGCTCTCGTTCGATGCGGTCCTTGATCAGGCGCGCAGTGACCTTGGTGCCCTTCGCCCGCCCGACCAGCGGGGAGGTGTTGGTGCCGATCGTCATCGAGATCGCCGGCTCATCGACGGTGATCAAGGGCAACGGGATCGGGTTGTCCGGGTCGGCCAGCGTCTCCCCGATGGTGATCTCAGGAATCCCGGCCAGCGCGATGATGTCGCCGGGGCCGGCGCTGTCGACGGGCTTGCGCTCGAGTGCTTCGGTCATGAGCAGCTCGGTGATCTTGACCCGCTCGATGGTGCCGTCGGCACGGCACCATGCAGCCTGCTGGCCCTTCTTGATGGTGCCGTTGTAGACGCGGCAGAGCGCCAGTCGACCGAGGAACGGCGAGGCGTCCAGGTTCGTGACGTGCGCCTGCAGCGGGGCCTCGTCGTCGTACTGCGGCGCCGGGATGGTCTCCAGAATCGCGGCGAAGAGCGACTCGAGGCTGTCCTCGTCGGGCATACCGCCGTTCTTGGGGCGGTTCAGCGACGCACGCCCCGCGCGGGCTGAGGCGTAGACGATCGGGAAGTCCAGCTGCCCTGAGGCGGTGTGCGCGTCGTCGAGCAGGTCCATGAACAGCTCGTAGGTCTCGTCGACGACCTCGGCGATGCGGGAGTCGGG
>PKWT01000340.1 GCA_003132125.1 Micrococcales bacterium
GTGGGCGGTACTGGGATCGAACCAGCGACCTCTTCCGTGTCAGGGAAGCGCGCTACCGCTGCGCCAACCGCCCATTTGTATGGGTTGGTCGAGGTGGAGACGGGATTTGAACCCGTGTAGACGGCTTTGCAGGCCGTTGCCTCGCCTCTCGGCCACTCCACCGTGACGGTCTCATGCCTTCACCGAGGGCGTTGAGGCCTTCGGTGAAGGCATGAAGCCTTCGAGCGGACAACCGGGCTCGAACCGGCGACCTCAACCTTGGCAAGGTTGCGCTCTACCAACTGAGCTATGTCCGCGGGACGCCAGCGCCGAAAGGCCCGCTGTGCGTGCGTGCAGACATTAACCGATCCGAGGGATCAGAGTCCAACCGGCCTCGTATTGAGGGTCGACCACCGGTCTCCCTGACCGGCTCCACGGCCTACCGACGCTTGGGCCCCACTGATCCATGCCGATTCAGGTCCGTCCATGATTTCACCCGTCTACGGTGAAGGGGTGAGCACCCATGAGGTCACCAACCAAGTCCCGCCGCTGCCCGGATACAACGTCATCTCGGCCGATCCGGCCCTCCTCGAAGGGATCCAGCGCTGGGGCGATGCCCAGGATCGGACCGAGCTAGAAGTCCTGGGCAGCCTCGCCGGAGGGGCCGAGGCGCAAACCTGGGGCGACCAGGCGGACGGCAATCCGCCTGTCCTGCATACATATTCGCCGCAAGGGGTCCGGATCGACGAGGTCGACTTCCACCCAGCATGGCACCAGCTGATGGACACAGCGGTCTCCCACGGCCTGACAGCCGAACCGTGGACCAAACCGGCGCGCACCGGAGCTCACGTCCGCCGGGCCGCCGGCTTCGTGGCGTGGTCCCAGGTCGAGGCCGGACACATGTGCCCGATCTCCATGACGTATGCCGCAGTGCCAGCCCTCCAGTCGAGTCCCGACCTGGTCGCCATCTGGGCTCCGCTGCTGGCCTCCCGCGAATACGACTTCGGGCTGCGACCCAGCGCAACGAAGAGCGGCGCCATCGCCGGGATGGGCATGACCGAGAAACAGGGCGGCTCGGACTTGCGTACCAACACGACCTCAGCCGTGGCCGTGGCTTCCGGCCCGCTCACCGGAGGGCAGACCTACCGGCTCACCGGTCACAAGTGGTTCTGCTCCGCACCGATGAGTGACATGTTCCTGATTCTCGGACAGGCCCCGGCCGGGCCGACGTGTTTCGTGGTTCCGCGCATCCTGGATGACGGAACCCGCAACACCTTCGAGCTGGAGCGGCTCAAGGACAAGCTGGGCAACCGGTCCAACGCCTCAGCGGAGATCGAGCTGGACGAAACCTGGGGTGTGCGCCTCGGCGAGGAGGGGCGCGGAATCAGGACCATCCTGGACATGGTCGCTGCCACACGGCTCGACTGTGTGCTGGGCTCCTCCGCCACCATGCGCCAGGCTTTCGTGAGGGCGCTCCACCACACACGCCATCGCGCGGCGTTTGGCAGCGCGCTCGTCGACCAGCCGCTGATGCGTAACGTCCTCATGGACCTGGCGCTCGAGTCCGAGGCCGCCACCACGCTGGGCCTGCGCTTGGCCGCGGCCGTCGACGAAGGCGACACGGCGTTCTCACGGCTGGCGGTCGCGGTCGGCAAGTACTGGGTCTGCAAGCGCACCGCCCCCATGGTGGCCGAAGCGCTGGAATGCCTGGGTGGCAACGGCATAGTCGAGGAAAACGGCCTCGCGCGGCTGTATCGCGAAGCTCCGGTGAACTCCGTCTGGGAGGGTTCCGGCAACGTCGTGGCTCTTGACGTCTTGCGGGCGCTCACTCGCGAGCCCGCCTCCGTTGCTGCCTTCACCTCGGAGCTCGAGCTGTCACGGGGTGCTGACCGCCAGCTCGATGCCGCCATCACGAGAGCGGTCGAGGCCTTGCAGTCCGCCTCTGCCGCCTCCGACATCTCGGCCGCACAGTCTGGCGCACGCGCGCTGATCGAGCAGCTCGCGACCACGCTGCAGGCCTCGCTCCTGACCCGCTTCGCACCCGCATTCGTCGCGGAAGCCTTCGTGGCGAGCCGTCTCGGGGGCGCCCATGGACACACGTTCGGCACGTTGCCGAACGATATGGTCGAAGTGTCGGCAGCCAAGGTGCTCGAGCGGTCGTTCCCCGGCTGACCCGATGATTGTGCCGCTGAGCGAGCGGCAGGTCACAATGGGTGGCCGCAACGGCACGAACCGCGACTGCTTAAGGACTACATGAACATCTGGCCGGGCCATCCCTACCCCTTGGGAGCCACGTTTACCGGCAGCGGCGTCAACTTCGCGCTCTTCTCCGAGGTCGCTGACAAGGTCGAGGTCTGCCTCATTGCCGACGACGGCAGCGAGACCCGGGTCGAGCTCACCGAGGTCGACGGATACGTATGGCACGGCTTCGTCCCCGCCATCGAGCCCGGTCAACGCTACGGCTACAGGGTCCACGGTCCGTTCGACCCGGCCAACGGTCATCGCTGCGACCCCACAAAGCTGTTGCTGGACCCGTACGCCAAAGCCATGGACGGGCA
>PKWT01000215.1 GCA_003132125.1 Micrococcales bacterium
CCGTCACGCGCTGACCGGCGCTCGTCTTCAGCGGATATCCCTTCACCGAAACCGGATCGGCTCACGGACCATCGGTTGAAGAGTTGGTCGGGAGGGCTGAGGGGAATGCGTCCCGGTCGCACTCCTCGCCAAACGACGCCCACAACGCTGACACCGATATGGCCCGGTCTCCGAAGCTGCACAACCGACGTGCCCTCGGTGCGCATCGGTCACCAGTTGTCGTTCGGCAATCGGGACGGGGTACGGTCGACAACACGACCGGATCTGCGAGCGGTGCGATCTTGCCGACGAGCGGATGTCAGCGCAAGGGCAGACGGTAGGGTCCGTCCGACTGGGAGCCGCCACTGGGCCCGTGGTGTCGTTCCACCTGCCCAGCGTGCTGGGGTTGCTTCCAGTCCGTTTTCCCCAGGCCACTCGCCGACCCCGACGTGCGGGCTTGCGGCGCACCGGGCTTGACGGTTGCTGTCCGGCGGGAGCCACACATCCAACGAACGGTGAGTGAGTAGGGTGGTCGGCGCCGATCGCGCGCCAAATGGAGGGCTTGTGGCAGTATCCCGCCGGGACCATCGCACTCCGGTGCTGGTGGCACTTATGTTGGCCATGGCGCTGGTCGCGATGGACTCGACCATCGTGGCGACGGCGATCCCGCAGTTGGTGGGTGATCTCGGCGGGTTCTCGCTGGTCGGGTGGGTGTTCTCGATCTTCCTGCTCGCGCAGACCGTGACCATCCCGGTTTATGGGAAGCTGGCCGATCTCTATGGGCGCAAGCCCGTGCTGGTCATCGGCGTCGTCATCTTCCTGATCGGTTCTGCGCTGTCCGCGCTCTCTTGGAACATGGTGGCGCTGATTGCGTTTCGCGGCGTCCAGGGTCTGGGCGCCGGTGCGATCGGGGCGACCGTCAACACCGTGGCGGGCGACCTGTACGACCTGCGGGAACGCGGCAAGGTGCAGGGGTGGTTGGCGAGTGTGTGGGGCATCTCGGCCGTGCTGGCGCCGGCCATCGGAGGCGTGTTCGCGCAGTATGCGACGTGGCGCTGGATCTTCCTGGTCAACCTGCCGCTCGGAGGCGTCGCCCTGACCCTGATCGTCCGCGACCTGCACGAGCGGGTCGAGCGACGCCCGCACCGCATCGACTACTCGGGCGCAGTCCTACTGCTGGCCTCGGTCGGCCTGCTGATCCTGGGGCTGCTACAGGGCGGGACCGCGTGGGCGTGGCTCTCGGTGCCGAGCGTCCTGGTCTTTTCCGGGGCTGTGGTGGCGGCTTCGGTCGCCATCGTCGTGGAGCGGCGGGCGGCCGAGCCGGTCATGCCGCCGTGGCTGTGGACCCGCCGTGTGACGGCCGGATCGTATGCCGCGACCCTGACCGCCGGGTTGATGGTCATCGGGCTGTCGACGTTCCTGCCCACCTGGGCCCAGTCAGTCCTGGGGTTGGGGCCGGTGGCGGCCGGGTTCGTGCTCGCGGTAATGACCATGACCTGGCCGGTCGCCTCCGGCTTCTCCTCGCGGCTCTACTTGCGAATCGGCTTCCGAGACACGGCGCTCATGGGTGGGCTGTTCACCGTGATCGCCGGTGTCGTGTTCAGCCTGGCTACTCCCGAGTCGCCCGTGTGGCAGCCGGTGGCCGGCAGCGCCATCATGGGTGTGGGCATGGGGTTGATCACCTCGCCGCTCATCGTCGGGCTGCAGTCGACCGTCGGTTGGTCTCAGCGCGGGGTCGTCACCGGTGGTGCGATGTTCTCCCGGTTCCTCGGCCAGAGCCTCGGGGCGGCAGTCTTCGGGGCCATCACCAATGCCGTCCTGCTACACCGCCTCAGCCAGGCGCCGGCGAACCTGCGAGGCAAAGTCCCGAACCGGGTTGACGGTATCAGCCAAGCACTGGCGGGCGGTCATGAAGATCCGGTAGCCGCAGCCTTCCTGCGTGAGGCGCTGCATGCATCAACCCACGCCGTGTTCCTTGGCCTGCTGGTTGCCGGCATCGCCACGGTCGTCATCCTGATCGTGCTGGTGCCCCGCCGGTTCCCGTCTGGTGACCTGCCGGTCGACGAACCAGCCCAGTGACTACTCAGCTGGGAAGCCAGGGGCACGCGCCATGTGACAAGCAGGAACGAAATCGGAAGAACGCTTCCGTGCTAGTCATCGTGCGAGGTTATCCGGCGATCTCAATCGGAACTTGAAGGGTCGGACGCCTGCTCGCCTGTTGATGATGAACGGCACCAGACGACCACACTCCTGGTCTTCAACGCCCCGGAGGATCAAGATTCGAATCCGGAACTGGTCCACCGAGATCGTCGATGGATGTGGCCATCGGCGTTCGAGACATGACACGTCGTTGCGCACACGATCGAGCGGCTGCGATCCGAGATGACAGAGAGGACTTCGTCTATCCCCGCGCGATCCGCGTCGCCTCCATCAGGATCTGGCCCCGCGTCCGGTCGGACCCATGCCAAGGGCACGCCATGGACGAGTCTCATCGACTGGTTGACCTGCGCCCGAATTACGGGCTAACATGAGCACGCATGTCGGATATTGATTCGTAATCCGGAATGTGGAGAGGGTGGGCCTAGATGCCCAGAGGTGGTGGCATGAAATCCGCGACGATTACACCGCTAACGACCGTGGCAGTCCTGCGACAACATTGGAGCGCATCGTGAACAAGCGAGAGCCATTTGATCTCATCGTTGTCGGTGCAGGCACTGCAGGACTCAGTTGCAGCGTTACAGCAGCGGGACTGGGGCTCAAAGTTGCAGTCATTGAGCAAATGCGTGAAATAGGTGGCACACTCCATCGCACGTCAGGATTTATGAGCGCGGCTGGTACTCGTCGGCAGCGTTCGCAAGGGATAACTGACGACAGCGTTGAACTACATCTAAGCGATACACTCAACATCGCGCGGCGTGGATTCAACCCAGCCTTGATTGAGCGAGCCGTACGTTCAGCTCCCGAAACATTGGACTGGTTGGATGGGCTTGGATTTCGATTTCATCCTGACACCCCTGCGATCTACTACGGTCACGAACCATTTTCGGTTCCAAGAACCTATTGGGGCGAGGCTGCTGGCGAGAGCATCCTCGAAGTTATCAAGCCTTTGTGGGATAGGTTCGTTGCGGATGGATCGATCATTCCGTACCTTGGGCACTCTCTGGGAGAGCTTGATGCCATCGCTGGGACCGTTCGTGGAGTCACGGTTGCCGACATGAAGTCAGGCGAGATTGTTCATCTAACCGGACGAAGTATCGTCTTGGCTACCGGAGGCTTTGGCTCGAACCCCAAAATGTACTCGAAATACTCCTCGAGAAGTGCGACTCCGCCGAGCGCCGCCATGCCTGGTAGTCAGGGAGCAGGGCATCTTGCCGCCCTTGCCATCGGCGCGGAGATTAGGCCTGCGAAAGAAATACTGCGCACGGGACGATTTGCCCTTAAGAATGATCCCACGCGAGTTGATCTCACGATACAAGCGGATTTTGACGCACTCCTTCGCGATCCTCGAGAAATATGGGTTAACCGACAAGGAAGGCGATTCGTCGACGAGACGTGTCATGTCAACACGGAGCATGAGTACGCCCTGCTCGAGCAGGAGGACCAGACTTTCTGGGCAGTCTTTGACCAAACGGCGTTGCTGGGAGGTAAGTCACTCATACGGGGGTGGACTCCCGAAGACTATGCTGCGGCGGCGAAGAGCGACTCCCATACAGTTTATTCCGCAGACTCGATCGCATCCCTTGCGGATGCTGCAGGAATCCATTCATTGGGCCTGATTGAAACCGTAGACGAATGGAATGATAGTGTAGGCAAGAGGCAGTTATGGCGTAACGGTGCTCAGATGTCAGTTCAAACTTCTCCGTATTACGCAGTGCGATGTCAAGGTGCAATTCTCACCACTTTCTCAGGCCTATGGCTTGACGAGTCGCAGCGGGTGTTGACGTCGAGCGGAAAACCTCTTTCCAACCTTTACGCAGCGGGGGAAGTCATGGGTGCTGCTGCGTGCAGCGGGGAGGCTTGGGTCGGTGGAATGTGCGTAACTCCAGCTCTGGCTCTTGGTCGCAATCTCGCTCGTGACATCGACCAGCTCTACCGGTCAGGTGAGGGCCGTGTCGGGTCTTTGTCATGAGCGGTTCGACCGCCTTGGCGGGCACCCACGCATGAGGCGTCGGATGCGTGCTGCTGCGGGGAGTCTCCTGGTTTGGGGCGGGTTTCGGTGTTCATGAATCCGTGATCTGATCAGTGACGGAGCGATTGGGGTGTCGCTTGATCTGGCCTCAGGTAACGACGAAGGTCTCCTACCTGCATTCGCTACAGCAGCTCGTCGCGGTCGCGCTGGATCCGGTACGTGACGTTGGGCTGCCCGTGGCCATCCGAGACCAGGAAAGCGGCCCGGCCCGGCGCCTTGCCTAGTCCGCGGGAGTCCAAGAACCCGGTGACGGCATCGACGATCAGCAGCGGTGGTGAATCCAGCCGCGCCGCTTCGGCGCGGCTGGAGAAAGCCTCGACGCCGTCGGGGATTGTCTGCATCAGTGGGCCCGTGAATGGACGCTGAACGCATCGGCTGAGTACGGCTCGTCGACTTCGACGGCGGCTCGCAGAGCTGAGGCGCGGCGGGGAATGGCCCACTTGGGGGTTTCGACCGCCAGTTGGCCTACTTGCCGGCAGTTGACGGCGCTCCAAATTTGGAACGCCCGCACTTCGTTGAGGTACGAAGCCAAGCGCAAAGCTGCTCAGCCATCGCCGCTGATGAACCGATGGCCGTTAACAGACCAACCGTTCGCGACTTTTGGGCACTTCAGCGAGTTGGGCGGCCTATCCGAACAGGCGCCAGGTAGGGCTCTTTCACCGTAGAACGGGACTGCAAGGCCCTCGCGGCAAAAGGGCGCCAGGTAGCGGCTCCGCGACGCTGTGTCTCGTCGACTGCTTGACGTGCCTATGCGGCGCGGCTAGCGTTGGCACGCATAGCGGAAACAGATTCGTAATACGGAACGGAGTCAGTGGTATGTCTGCACAGGTTTTGACGGAACTGCTAAGAACTCACGACGTCCTCTACGCGCCCGGCGTCTGGGACGGTCTCTCCGCCCGCCTGGCCCAACAGGCAGGTTTCAGCGCGCTGTGCGCGTCCGGCTTCGCGATCTCGGCCGGCCTCGGCCTCCCCGATGCAGAGGTATTCACGGCCACCGAAAACCTCGAGGCAGTGCGCAAGATCCGTGAGGCGTCAAGCCTCCCGATCATCGCCGACATAGACACCGGTTATGGCAACGCGATCAACGCCAGCCGCACCGCCGCCAACTTCAGTCGTGCCGGTGTGTCCGCAGTCTTCATGGAAGACCAGGTGTCACCTAAGCGATGCCCGGTGTGCGTCGGCGACCCGGTCGAGGTGCTGCCGATCGCAGAAGCTGCGGGAAAGATTCGAGCGGCCGCCGACGCACTACAGGGTGAGTCGCTCCTCATCGCGCGCACAGACTCCGTAGGCGACGACGCGATCAAGCGTGCCGAGGCCTATGTGAAGGCCGGCGCCGACTTGATCATGCCTGTGTCCAAGACCTTCAAGGACCTGACCGAGTGGCGCCGCTGCCATGAGGCCGTCGGCGTCCCCCTCGTCGCAGCACTCACCGCGTGGACCTGGGTCGAGCGTGACTTTACCCGCGAAGCAATGGTCGAGGTGGGCGTCAAGATCGCCTTTCTCCCCACGCAAATAGTCCTCGCCGCTGCCACGGCGATACGCGACTCACTCAACCGGCTAGCCAAGGGCGAGGCTTCGCCTCAGGTCTCCAGAAACTACATGGAACACGAGGACTTCGCGCGCATGATCGGATTCCCCGAGATGGAGAAAAGGCAGTTGGAGTACCTCCCCGCTACGGTGGAGGTCTGAGTCCATGGGTTCGACTATCACGGAGAAGATCCTCGCTCGCGCAGGCGGGCTCGAGATCGCTCGTGCGGGCGAGAATGCGCCCTTTCGTCCCGACTACATGATCGCGTACGACTTTCCAGGGTATACCGACGTCATGTTTAAGCAGATGGCGGACGACTTCGGGATCTCCAAGGTGGACGATCCGCAGCGATACGTCCTGTTCATCGACCATATGACCACCCGCGGTGGCGAACGGGAGGAGACGATCCACAAGGTCACCCGCGACTGGGGCCGAACGAACGGAGTCGAGGTCCACGAGGGCAAGGGCATCGGTCACCAGGTAGCAGCCGAACTCGGGTACGCATTGCCTGGGAAGTTTCTCGTCCACTTTGACGGACACATCAGCGGACTCGGTGCGTTCGGCGCGTTAGGTTGGGGCGTTCGCAAAGACCTCCTCGAGGCGTGGGTAACGGGGGCGGTCTATCTGGACGTACCAGCGAGCTCGCGGTTCCAGCTAGAGGGCCGATTCGGTCCCGGAGTCGACAACCGAGACCTCATACACCACATTATTGCTGAGATCGGCGCCGACGGGTGCGCGCACCAAGTGATGGAGTACGCCGGACCTGGGGCGGAAGCGATGACAATCGACCGCCGCCAGGGGCTCTGCGCAATGGCCATGTTCACCGGCGCCGTATCTGCGATCTTCAACCCCGACGAACTTTCCCTCGCGTATGCCAATCGTGTCGCACGCGCCGAATTCGAGCCACTGTACAGCGACCCCGACGCCGAGTACGTAGCGAAGTACACGATCGATCTCGATGCACTGTCGCCCCAGGTGGTGCTGCCAGGCTCAGCAAAGTCATCCAACACTCACCCGGTCGAAGACCTCGTGGGCACACCGATTCAGCATGCGTACATCGGCTCATGCGCGAGTGGTCGCATCGAAGAAATACGCGCCGCAGCTGGGATCCTGAAGGGCAAAAAGGTTGCTCACGGTGTACGCCTGAACGTCGTGCCGACTTCCGAGAGGATCTATCAGCAGGCTGAAGACGAAGGTCTCCTGACGATCCTTGCCGAAGCCGGCGCGCACGTCGCGAAGTCGAGTTGCGACTTCTGCGTTGGCTACGCATCGCCCCTGCAGCCCGGTGACAAGTGCATCTCGACCGGGGTTCTCAATATCTCCGGCCGGATGGGAAGCACCGACGCCGAAATCTACATGGGAAGTGCTTACACAGTCGCGGCCTCAGCGCTGGCTGGAAAGATCGCCGATCCGCGAGAAGTGGTGGAGCTGTGATGTCGAACACCGAGCGTCGGGACGTGGCTGTGCCAGCGGTACTCAAGGGTCGCGTTGCGTGGATCTTCGGCGACGACTTCGACATCGACCTCGTCATCGGGGTCAAGAACATCAAGTCCTACGATCCTGTCCACCTAAAATCGGTGTGCATGACCGCGTACGACACGGACTTCATCCGCGATGTTCGGCCCGGCGACATCATCGTCGGGGGCCGCAATTTCGGTTACGGGCATCCGCACTATCCGGCGATGATCGCTCTGCGCAATGCAGGAATCACGGCAGTCATCGCAGAGTCGTTCGCTCCTGGATACTGGCGCGGCGAGATCTACCAGGGAATGCCGCTCGTGACCGTTCGTGGCATCGCCGACGCTGTTTCACGCTGGGACGATATCGAGGTCGACTGGCGCGCGGCACGCGTGACGCTCCCCGCCACTGGAAAGGTACTCGAGGGGAATCCGCTTAGCGCGCACGCAATCGACGTGATCGAGGCCGGCGGAGGATTCAACCTGCTGCTGAAGGAGCATGGCCCGCAAGCCAGGTCTCGACGTGACACGTCATTCTCCACGAACGCTTGACTCCGCATAAATGGTAGATCAACCAGACACGGAGTTCGACGTCATCTGCATCGGAGGCGGATTGGGCGGCTTGGCCGCGGCGATCTGCGCGACTGACCACGGCCTGACCGTTCTTGTGCTCGAGCGCTCGGCGTTCGTCGGTGGCGGAGCCGCCTACAGTGGCGGGCTGTGTTGGGTTCCGGGCCTCGAGGAAAGCGATCCACCTGACACACTTGAGGCGGCCGAAGCCTATCTTGGCTACGTTCAAGGGAACCGGACGTACGACCCGGATCTTCGTCGATCCACCCTGCAGGCTTCCCGGGACGCAGTGCGATATTTTCGCGACGCCGGGATTCCTCTGGAGGTGGTTCCGGGCAACCCTGACGTCTACTTCCCGAACGCGCCAGGATCAACTGCGTCTGGCCGCATGCTTGAGTGCGCGGTCGATGGTCATTCGCTCGTTGAGTGGCGGGACCGCCTTCTGCCGAGCCCGCACTATCGAATCGGGCTTCGCCACGGTGAACTCTTCGATGGCACACGTACACCGAACGAGATCGCCGCCATGTTCACCGAGCGGCAGCGCGACGACCTGCTCACGATGGGACCTGGTCTCGCCGGCGCGTTCGTCCGCGCCGCTCTGGTCGACCGCGAGGTGACGTGTCTAACCCAGCACAGGGCTACTCAGTTGGTTGCGCAGGGAACCCGCATCACTGGTGTCGAAGCCCTTGGACCTGAAGGTGTGGCGACATTCACGGCCCGACTCGGAGTCCTGATTTCGACTGGCGGATACGGCTGGTCCCCAGCAGCCTCCGACCTCGAAGGGCTCCCAGATTTTGTCGAGGCGGGGCCCCCGTCCATCTCGGGAGACCATTTGGGTCTGGCAGAATCAGCGGGCGCCGGCATCGTGCGGGGCGGCGGACCCCAATTCTCCATGGGCGCGCACATCTCGCCTGACGACAAGCACCCAGGTACAGATGTTCCACTCTGCACTCAGCTCTTCGATGTCATGGGGATGCCGCACAACCTCGTCGTGAATCAGAGCGGTCGACGTTTCGGCGACGAAAGCTATTACGTCGGAATCAATGAGGCGCTTAAACGTTGGGACGCTGTCAATAAGCGTTGGGAAAACTTTCCCTGTTACCTGATCTTGGACGACCAGTTCCGGCGCTCCTACCGGCTCGGCAGCCTTCCCGCGGGCGCTACGTATCCGTCGCACATCGCCCGCGCCGACGACATGCGGAGCCTGGCCGAACAAATCAATGTAGACCCCCCCACGCTTTGTGCGACAGTCGAGCGGTTCAACGCTCACGCCGAACGTGGTGAGGATCTGGACTTCGGACGCGGTGCTCTTCAGTTCGTGCGCCGCCGCTACGGCGACCTCTCGCACGCGCCGAACGCCAACCTCGGGACAGTCTCGGAACCCCCGTTCTATGCACTGCCGTTGCGGCTCCTCGGGACCGGCATGTGCACCTTCGGCCTTCAGACCGACGAGGCTGGCCGCGTTCTGCGTCGCGACGGTACACGGGTGGCCGGTCTCTATGCGACCGGCAACGCGGCTGCGACGACGGAGTTCCGTGGCTACGTTACTGGCTACGCCAACACCCGGAACATTGCGATGGCCTACCAAGCGGCCAACGCAATGAGTGCCGAGAGTCTGCAGGCATGCGGCCGGCAGAAAGGTGGCAACTGTGACAAGCCCTGATGAGCGCCCTTGGATCGCAGCGTACTTGGCGGGCATTGATGCGCATCGGGTGATCGATCATGAATCCCTGTTGGATGCATGGAAAGCCAGGGCGGCTGCGAATCCGCAGCGCGTAGCACTCAGATATTTCGACGGCGTCATGACGGCTGCCGAAGTCGACCACGCCTCCGATGCTCTGGCGGCCGGACTCGCAGCCCGGGGCACCAATCGCGGCGACCGGGTAGGCATTTACCTGCAGAACATTCCCCAATATGCGCTCTCGTTGCTAGCCCTATGGAAGTTGGGCGCAACAGCCCTGCTGCTGAACCCAATGTACAAGCGTACCGAGCTGCGCCACCTAATCGATGACTCGGGGGCTATCGGCATCATCTGCGCCGACACGGTCGTGAAGGAAACCCTTGAGACGCTCAAGGACAGCACCATCCGCTGGCTGATCAGCACCTCACAACTGGACTTCCAGACCCGGAATGATCCCCGCATCTTTAGCGGAACTGACCGTCCAGCTCCTGCAGCGGATGGAGATGTCGCGGCACTGATCCGCGATTTCGCCGGGTCACGACCCGCCGATATTAACCTGGCCAGGGACGACGTCGCACTGCTTACCTACACTTCCGGAACAACCGGGCCCCCGAAGGGCGCCATGAACACCCACGGCAACGTTCTCAACGTCGCCGTGACGTTTGGCGAGTGGGTGCATCTGGTGCCCGGCGACGTCGTCCTGGCCGTGGCTCCGCTATTCCATATCACCGGCGCGGTAGTCAACGCGGTGATTTCGCTGATCACCGACACCACACTGGTATTCACAGGCCGGTTCCACCCGGAAGTTGTACTGGAGGCGTTCGCCGAGCACAAAGTGACCTATACCGTCGGTTCCATCACGGTGTTCAACGCCATCTTCGAGCTCCCGCAGGCCAGCGTCGACCATTTCTCGACCGTCAAAAACCTCTACTCCGGCGGGGCCCCGATCCCTCCAGCCACCGTGGAACGGTTCAAGAAGCGCTTCGGTCTGTACATTCACAATGCTTATGGCATGACCGAAACAACCTCCGGCGTAATCGCCGTCCCGCCCGGAGTTGAGGCTCCCGTGGATGCTGCGAGTGGGACTTTGTCCGTCGGGATTCCACTGCCGAATATTGTGGCCCGCATAATCGGCGTTGATGGCGTACAAGTACCACCCAACACCCAGGGTGAGCTGGAGTTGTCCGGCCCGCAGATTATCCCGGGGTACTGGAACAATCTTGAGGCCAGCAACCATACGATGCCGGGGGGCAGGCTCCGGACCGGCGATGTGGCCATCATGGATGCACGCGGCTGGGTTTATCTGGTGGACCGGCTCAAGGATCAGATCAACGTTTCCGGTTTCAAGGTCTGGCCACGCGAGGTCGAGGACGTCCTGTACGAACATCCGGCGGTCCATGAGGCCGCCGTGGTCGGCGAGCCGGATGAGTACCGGGGTGAAACCGTCGTCGCCTTCGTGTCCCTGAAATCCGGTACGTCAGCCACGGAGCAGGAACTAATCGAATTCACCAAAGATCGGCTGGCCGCCTACAAGTACCCGCGCGTGATCCACTTCCTCGATGATCTGCCCAAGACCCAAACCGGAAAGATCCGCCGCCGCGAACTGCGCGACGACAATGCGGCGGCTCGTCTCAACCCCGGTGCTAAAAGGAAATCATGAGCGAACTCCCTGTCCGAACCCACCGTCTTGAGGGTAAGACTGCCATCATCACCGGTGCCAGTCGCGGCATTGGGCTTGCCATAGCCCGCCGGTTGGTGGCCGAAGGGGCCCGCGTCTGCATCACCGCACGCAAACCGGAACCGCTGCATGAGGCAGCCGAGCGGTTCCCAGAAGGATCCGTTATCGCCCTCGCAGGCAGGGCTGACGATCCGGACCACCGCCGAGAGGTCCTGGATGCTGTCGCACGCGGATTCGGTGGGCTGGACATCTTGGTCAATAACGTGGGTATCAATCCGGTCTACGGCCCACTGATGGAACTGGATCTGGACGCGGCCCGCAAAATCACGGAGGTGAACCTCTTCGGCACGCTGGCCTGGGTCCAGGACGTCTACCACCACGAAGGCCTGGATTTTGTCGGCCGCGGTGGCGCCGTGATCAATCTGTCTTCTGTAACCGGGCAAACACCGTCACCGGGCATCGGTTTCTACGGCATCAGCAAGGCCGCCATCGGGCACCTGACACGCACTCTCGCCGTCGAAATGGGACCGAAAGTGCGGGTCAACGCCGTGGCCCCAGCCGTGGTCAAGACACAATTTGCCAAGGCACTCTACGAGGGCAAAGAAGCCGAAGTCGCCGCACAGTATCCGCTCGGGAGATTAGGCACCCCTGAGGATATCGCCGCCGCCGTCGCGTTCCTCGCTTCCCCAGATTCGGGCTGGATCACTGGACAGGTCCTGAATCTCGATGGCGGCCTACTCGCAGCAGGCGGCGCCGCCTAACAACGCGAGCCCCCTTAGTCCGCCAAAGGACGTGCCAAGATGATCAACCAGTTCCTCCCTGCGGGCATAGAAACTCTGCGGGTGCGCGCCAGGGAATTCATCCGCAACAAGGTTAATCGACCAGGAGGGTTAAGGAATGGATTTCGCGCCGTCGCCGAAGGTGGAGGAAGT